>JBNKDZ010000066.1:0-14866 GCA_050288525.1 Cyclobacteriaceae bacterium | reverse complement strand
AATAATTTGTAAGAGATTATTATCGCACGAGTGTAATGATTGAAGATAATTTGATTACCAATTTTAAAAAAACGAATTTAATTTTACATATAATAAATTGCACTAAAAACAGGATATCATGAGAAAAGCAGTATTAATAATGTCGGTAGTGTTCTTTTGTGGGATGATTTTCTCTTGTACTCAGCGTACTTGTCCAACGTATACAGATACGAAGACTATTAAAGAGATGCCAATTCAGGTGAATACAGACGCGAATACCGAGGAGGAAAAAAGCATTTAAAGATAATCAAAGCAGTGTTTGAATATTTGTGTGTAATATAATCCACCTAACCTTTTCTGACTTAGGTTGACACAAAAAGTGTAGGGGATACTTTTTGATATAACCATGAGATTCTTCAAAAATGTCATATTGTTGATTTTTGAAGAATCTTTTTTTTTACCTTCGATTAGTATCATCAATATCTGTCAGATCAATCAGATATTTAGGATCAGTTAGAAAATCCGGGGGATTTGAATACGGATGGACAGGCTAAGGGAATAGCGCAAAAGGTGATTTTTGACTTCAAACTGACTCCGGCAGGGGTCTTATGTAAGAGCAAAGTAATTGAGGTGCGATAAATCATAAATCAGGCTTTGTTTGGAGGAACAAGAGAAGTTACTTGAACAAAGAGCAGAGCTTAAAGGCAAAGAGTAGATTGGAGTTTGAGAAAGTAGCAAGCTGACAATACCCTTGTTCATATATTCAGACAAAATTGGAGCACTATGAAATGTTGAGTAGTGTCGTCTAAATTAACGCTGACAGGTCTTTGGACGCTGTCAGGTTGGCATCACTAAAATTAAATACCCTGCCTTTTTACAAACAATACGCTTTGCCCTGTGCGCTTTGCCATACGTTTATTTGCAAATTATTTTACTACCTCTCCCCCAGATTTACAGACTGATCCGAAAACGCGGCCACCCAGCGCTTTTCTTTCCTCCCTGCACTAGTAGGTTGACAGATCATGATTTTTTGTGGCTTGAAGAGAAACTGTTTTACTGATAGGATAACCGAGGATAAAACGCTTTGCCCTAAGCTCTTTGCCCTTTGCCACACTAGGACCTTTTCCGTTTTCTTGTTCGTTCAAACCGGAGTTTTGTATCATCAATCTCTGGTGAAATATGCTGTAGCCTTGCCTTTTCTTTCCACGATCGCCAGATTATCCACAAGGCAATAAGGATTGGGATATAGATTATGTAGGATATAATGCCGGAAAGTTCTTCGTTATTATAAAACTGGATAGCTGTAAGTACACTTATAATGAACAACAGTGATCCAAATATCATTTTGTAGATTAAAATCTGGATTTTCGCCTTGTTTTTGCTCTCTTCAAGGGCAAATTCATCAACAAGCCTGATGATATAAGATATCTCATCCTGACTGAATTTCTGATCTTTCATATGTTCCCTGATGTCAGAATATGTCTTGCCCTGATCATACATCTCCAGTGCAGTTTCTAATTGCTTATCTATTGCTTCAGTTTCCATATAATCCCAGTTTATCTGAAAAATAAGGATAGGTTCCTGATTTTGCAATAAATTATTCCATAACAATTCGAATAATTTGAAAAATCCGGGTAACAAATAACTAATTTCATTAAAATGAAGGATTGTATCTCTAATTCCTTAATCTTTTTCCTTTCAATAATACCGAATGGATGCGCTCAAGTGTTTTTCGTTCTCCGCAAAGGGACAGGAATGCTTCTTTTTCCAGATCCAGCATATACTGTTCAGAAACGTTCTTCGGAGTAGAAAGATCTCCACCACACATGACAGAGGCAATTTTCCCGGCAATGTATGCTTCAAATTTTGTAATGGATTGGCTGGTTAACAAGTTCTCAGCCTCCTCCAGTAACATTTCTTTTCCTGTATTTCCGGGAACTGGTATTTTTATGGGTTTCGGACGCGTATACCCTTTCTCAACTAATCCCAGGGCTCTGTTTTTTGCATCATTAAGCACATGTTTCTTATTTATGGAGATCTGATCCGCGAAGGACAGGATGCCCATGTCTAGTGCTTCTTTTGCCGAAGCAGAAATTTTAGCAGTAATGATATTTCTGAAAGCACGTAATCGAAAATCCGGATCATTGGATGCCTTACGTGCCATTTCTTTTGTTCCTCCTCCGGAAGGAAGTATCCCGATACCGATCTCAGGCAGTCCGATATTGGTTTCTGCATATGCCTGGATCCCGTCAGCATGTAAAGACAACTCACATCCACCCCCCAAAGACAATCCGAATGGAGCTGTTACAACAGGAATATCAGAGTACCGTGCCCGTAGAAATGTGGTCTGGACACGTTCCAGAAGCTTTTCAAGGCCCTTAAAATCCTGTTCAATGATATACATGAATAGCGTACCCAGGTTAACCCCAACCGTAAAATTCGTCCCCTGATGTCCGATAACCACACCCCTGAATTCTTTTTCGGCCATATCGATAACCTGATGAAAGCCTTCAAAAACCTTCTCATCCATTACATTCATATCCGTCCGGAACTCAAGGTTGAGAATTCCATCACCCAGATGGATTATGGAAGCATGTTCATTCTCCCATAGGGTAGAAGCCGGACGTATTATGTCAAGAATTATTTCTTCATGCCGCAGGGGGATATTTGTATAGGCTCCTGAATGTAAGTCATAATATTGATATCCGTTTTCATTTGAATAGAAGGAAGGGATCTTTCTTTGAAGCATATCCACAACCCATGAAGCGGGAAGACAACCTGCATTTTCCATTTCGGACATATGTTTTGCCGGACCCAGCTGATCCCAAATCTCAAATAGTCCTTTTTCCTGATTCAAACCATCGCGCATAACCATATCGATCAGGTATAATGCTTTACTGGCATCCGGCACCATTTCCGACACGAAACTGAAAAGGGCATAATACAATTCCTTAAAAAAACAGCCGGCTTTGTCCTTTCCTGAAATCAGGATCTTGTATTTTTTTGCAGGATCTGCTTTTCTGGCTTTTCCAACCGTCTTAAATCTTGCTTTTTTACTTTTTTTATAGGTAAAATCCTTTAAATCCAAAGTCCGTACCCGACTGTCTGCTTCAGAATAAAAACCCGGCAAATTCCGTTTCTGCAGTTCACGAAAATATTCAGGGATCCTCAGATCGTCTTTCGTTCTACTCAGGAATTCTTCAGCCATGCTTACAAAGACATCCTGTCCCAACAAGTCAATTATCTGAAATACACCCTTGGGACAACCGGTTATTTTGCCTGTCAGCCTGTCGGTCTCATCTACATCAAGCTGATATCTGTTCATCAGTTGAAAGACTTTCAGGCTCCGGAAGATCTGTAAATCGTTGATCAGAAAAGAGGTGCCTTGATGAATAAGAACAGTTTTTCCGATTACGTTTTCTGCGAATTCTGTAAAATGATCCGGGACCAACGGATTGGTCTCAGGCCCAGGGATAATTTCCAGCAACCGGGTATGCCGGGGAGGATAGGCAAAACAAATCCTGAAAAAATTATGCCGGAAGTCTTCACTGCAGTTTCTGTAAATATCTTCAAAAAAGGAAAATGAAGTATCTGACACAAGGGTCCCGGATTTGCGATGTTTTTCAATCGCTTCCAAAAGAAGTTTTTTTGATACCTCAGAATTATGATCTGTAAGGATGATCCAGTCTGATGCTTCAACAAGATGCATGTCATCATGTACATCTCCGGTTTGTATGTTTGAAAGATCTTTGTGTGAATAAAGCAGAGAAGGATCTTCCTGAAGAATGTCATGTAGTGCTTTTTCCGGATCACATTCCGGTTTTTTATCGATCAGCAACACCTTTAGTCCGGCATTGACCAGCTGAAAGGCAATTTGCACACCCGTTTGACCGGCACCAATGACTGTCACATTTTTTATTGTATGCATTGTCAGTTGTTGAAAATGATTATTCTTCTTTTTCAACAGCTCCCAATCCGGATACCTGCTTTTCAATTAAAGCAGGTTCTCCGATATAGGTTATTCCACCCAAACCACTGATAACAGCATCCAGTTTATTGCTGACATTCACTTCGGCACCACCTATCCCGCTTATATTGACCTTGCCATCAATACACTCAAGACCAAATGCCTGTAGACCTCCTGCTCCTGCAATATGGCAATCCATTTTTCCGGATTCACCTGTCAGGGTAATAGCTCCGGCACCCGACATGTTTAATCCGATCCAGTCGGTATCCACATCCAGCTTGATGGCACCGGCACCGGAAAGATTGATAAGAATCCGGTCGGTTTTAAGTGTTCCGATATTTTCAATGCTTGAAAAGCCTGTTGAGTTCAGTTCTTCCAGGCGTACATAGTAAATTTCAATATTAATGCCTTTTGAACTTTTAAGATTATGTATACTGTTTACAAATAGGGTGCTGTCTTTTTCCTCTATGTTGATATAAGACATGAGGTTTTCATCGGCTTCAATGCGGATAAAATTATTTTCTGCCTTAAAAAGTTTAACATTATAATCTCCTCCGATATTGATCTTTCTGAATTCGTGAAGTTCATGTTCATTTAAGGTGACATTCCCGTTCCCTTTTTTGTATTTGAGATCACAACTGCTCAGAGAAAGTGAAAGAATTAGTATTCCAAAAATTATTTTGAGGTACTTTTTCATCATTATAAACCTTTTTTGCGGATTAAAGATAATTAATTCTGGATGGTGTGATTTAAAAACCACTAATTTATTATTTCAGATTTTCAATAAAATACATCCGAAACCATTAAAATAAATGGGTTCCAATCAACTCATTCACGAATTTCATTGTGTATTTAGCTTGCTTAGGTTATTTTTGCCCTTCATTTTAAAACAAGCAAATGGAAAGAGACAAAATCATCTTCGATCTTATTCAAAAAGAACTTCACAGGCAGGAAGACGGTATAGAACTGATTGCCTCGGAGAATTTTACTTCCAAACAGGTAATGGAAGCAATGGGTACAGTACTCACCAACAAATATGCTGAAGGTTTACCCGGGAAGAGATATTATGGCGGATGTCAGTTTGTCGATGAAATCGAGAACCTGGCAAGGGATCGCGCTAAAAAACTTTTCGGAGCTGAGTGGGCAAACGTACAACCACACTCAGGAGCTCAGGCAAATGCGGCAGTAATGCTGGCAGTATTAAATCCCGGTGATACAATTCTTGGTTTTGATCTTTCTCACGGGGGGCACCTCACACATGGCTCTCCTGTTAATTTTTCAGGAAAACTTTATCGTCCGACCTTTTATGGTGTGGAAAAAGATACCGGCATGATCGATTATGACCGGGTACGTGATACGGCAAAAAAAGAAATGCCAAAGCTGATCATTTGTGGTGCTTCTGCATACAGCAGAGAATGGGACTATGAGAGCCTCCGAAAAATTGCCGATGAGGTAGGTGCTTTACTTCTTGCAGATATTTCTCATCCTGCAGGTCTTATAGCCAGAGGTTTGCTGAACGATCCGCTTGAGTATTGTCATATTGTTACTACTACCACACACAAAACCCTCAGAGGTCCCAGAGGTGGTATGATCCTGTTGGGTGAAGACTTCGAAAATCCATTTGGATTGAAAACCCCAAAAGGTGCTGTAAGGATGATGTCATCCCTGCTTGATTCAGGAGTGTTCCCCGGAACCCAGGGCGGCCCACTGGAACATGTTATTGCAGCCAAAGCAATTGCCTTCGAAGAAGCATTATCCGATGAATATATGGATTATATACTTCAGGTACAGAAAAATGCCGCTGTGATGGCCAAAGCTTTTATGGACAAAGGATATCACATTATTTCAGGAGGTACCGACAACCACCTTATGCTAATTGATCTTCGCTCAAAAGGTGAGATCAACGGAAAGGAAGCTGAAGACGCCCTCATCAAAGCCGATATCACCATCAACAAAAACATGGTGCCTTTTGATAGCAGATCACCCTTTGTTACTTCCGGCATCAGGGTAGGAACAGCCGCTATCACAACCAGGGGCATGAAAGAAAAAGATATGGAGAAAGTGGTTGATTTGATCGATAACGTATTGATGAATAAGGATAATGAAGGGAAAATCGATGATATCCGGAAAGAGATCAACAACTGGATGAAAGAATTCCCTCTTTATAAATAATTAAATGTCCATCGAACCAGAAGAAAGTCAGGAACAGGAGATGACGTTTCTTGAGCATCTCGAGGAACTGAGATGGCATATTATCCGGGCACTAATATCCATAGCTATATTCGCTGTAATTGCCTTTATCGCCAAGGAAATAGTGTTTGGGATAATCATTCTCGGTCCATCCAGACCGGACTTCTGGACATATGAAATGTTTTGTAAACTGGGCAGACTTACAGGAACGGATTATTTCTGTATCGATGATCTGCCGTTTATTATTCAAAACAGACGCATGACAGCTCAGTTTACGATGCATTTAACTTCATCTTTTGTCATTGGTATCATCTGCGCTTTCCCATATGTGTTTTGGGAGATCTGGCGGTTTGTGAGTCCCGGACTGTATTCCAAAGAGCGGAATTTAAGTCGTGGTGCCGTATTCTTTGTCAGCCTGTTGTTTATTACCGGTGTGTTGTTCGGATATTACATTATTGCGCCGATATCCATCAACTTTCTTTCACACTATCAACTGGATCCAAGTATACTTAATGAGATCGACCTGACATCGTATGTGTCAACGGTAACCATGATCGTTCTCGCTTCCGGATTGATGTTTCAGTTACCGGTGGTGGTCTTTTTTCTTTCCAAAATAGGCCTTATAACCCCGGAAGTGTTAAAGACGTACAGAAGACACGCTATTGTTATCATACTGGTATTATCGGCATTAATAACTCCTCCGGACGTAATCAGTCAGATACTCATGAGTTTTCCGCTGATTTTCCTTTATGAAATAAGTATTGTTTTATCAAAATTTGTAACAAAAAAAGAACAGGAAGCTTTGGAAAAAGCCTTAAATTAAAATATGGAAAATTTAAAAATTGCAATAGGAAGTGACCACGCCGGTTATCCGTTAAAATCAAAGATCGTTGACTGGCTTAAAGAAAACGGAACAGCATTTAAAGATTTTGGGACCAATTCAGAAGACTCTGTTGACTATCCGGATTTTGCGCATGTGGTTGCTCAGTCGGTTGAAGAAGGATCCTTTGATTGTGGTATTTTGGTTTGTGGGTCAGGGATAGGTGTTGATATGGCAGCCAACAAACATAAAGGTATCCGTTCAGCACTCTGCTGGAACAAAGAAGTGGGCAAGCTGGCCAAACAACACAACAACGCTAATGTAATATGTCTTCCGGGACGTTTTATTGACCTTAATACAGCAAAAGATATTCTTAATGCCTATTTCGAGGCTGAATTTGAAGGCGGAAGACATCAGGACCGGGTCAATAAGATTAGTTGTTAATATTGAATAATCTATCCTGAATACAGGAAAAATCTTTTCATGATCCATTGAGAGTCTTATCTGATCATCGGAACAAAATCAATATGGAGTTTGAGTAAGTAGCAAGAGAAGTATAATCCGGAACAATCTGTGATCCTATGCTTAGCTCTAAACAGTTATTCCTTCATATGATCACTTGTGAGGAATTTCTATTCTCTTATAAACCTCAGGATCTGTTGTTTGAAGATATTGCTGGCCAAGCCATGGGATTTTATTAAAAATGGCAGGAGCTAATCCGATCTTGTCAATAATATACTCAGGCATATCCTTTTTGAAGTTGCGATCAATCTCAGCAAGATGATCATAATATTCAAGATGCTCAAGATGATATTTAGCAAGTGACCATTGAAAATAGGGTGTTGACTGAATACCGAAATAATAAGGGCTGATGTCATCTCCGATTACCAGCATCTTTTTGCCTTCCATTTGAGCATATTTCTGGTCGGGACGGATAACCAGGCCTTCGGTATCTATCAATTTATCCAGATTGAATATGCCAAATGTAGTTCCATAATTGAGTAAAAATATGGAAGCGGTGAATATAAAGAACATCAGTTCCCGTCTCCACATTTTTTTTATCAACAGAAAATAATGACTTATAAAAAAGGCAACCGGTGGAGTAAGAATGATCAGGGAAGATCCTGATTTTGGGAAAAACAGGTACCAGATAATAACCATTACAACAGCATAAATCAGAAAGATACTTTGTATACGCACCTGAAAGTTAATAAATCCGGGATGCATCATTACTTTAAAGATTGCCAGGGCAAATATTATAACTGAAACTCCAATAGTGATAAAAACTGAAGATAGACTTAAAAAATTGTTGTGATCAATTTTAAAGACGGAGAAGACATACCATTTGAAAAATTCTACAGTATGCCCCTTCCAGAAATAGAACATCCAAAGAATAAGAAATACAAATAACAAACTGTATATCATAAGGGTATATCGCCGGCGAATGGTGGTAGTATACAACGCAAGCCCTGCAATTATTATCAAAATGATAAAAATGTAAGGCAAATAAAACAATGAGGCTATTCCGGTATAAATACCAATATTCATCAGGTTCCTGTCTCTTTTTTCCCGGATCTCCATATGGGTAAACAAATTATCCAATACAGGAAAAAGAAATGTCAGCCCCAGTAACTGAGGAGAAAGGGTTATGGTATCAAATAAAAGAAATCCGAGTATGCCGTAGATAAGGGCTGGTACATAGGAGGATTCATTGTATGCTTTATGACGAAGAAGTATGTAGTTGAAATAAAAACACTGAAATAAAAACACGAGCAAGCCGATGATCTGGAGGCTTAGAAGGGATTTGCCAAACAGTATGTCAATGATCCCAAAAACCAGAGCTGAAAGCGGTGCGTTATCCGTCCATATATCAGCGTACAGCAAAGCACCACCGGCAATGCGATCTCCAACAGTGAGCCATGACAATTCAGGCAACGTCAATCCGGTTCCTGAAATCAGAAAAGGAAGCCGTAAAATAATTACGAGAATAAATATGATAATCAAACGATATGGATCGTTGATTCTAAAATAACTTAACAATAGTATATTTGTTCTTTATTAGGTAATATGCAATCGCATAAAAATAGTCGTTTATTAAAACAATAAACAAACAAAATTAAAGATTATTATAATGACCAGTACACGTCAGCTGAAATTTGCCCGGTTAATCCAGAAAGAACTGGCAGATATCTTTCAAAAAGATCAAAAAAGCCTGTTTAAAAACAATATCGTATCAGTTACACATGTTATGGTAAGTCCTGACCTGAGCGTGGCGAAAGTATACCTCAGTCTTGTTATCGATAAAAATAAGCAGGAAGACTTTGAGAATATCGAACATCATAAAGGAGAGATACGACACACACTGGCAAAACGAATAGGAAAGCAGGTCAGGAAAATTCCCGAGTTGATATTTTATCTGGATCAGGGAGCCGAACATGCAGAAAATATTGACAATATTTTTAAAAATCTGGATATTCCACCAAAAGACGACGAATAAAGCATCATACTTTGAAACTGTCATATTTTATAGCAAAACGATATTTTCTTTCAAAAAAGAAAAAAAATTTCATCAACATCATTTCTCTTTTTTCGATGTTTGGTGTTGCAGTTGGCACTATGGCACTGGTGATCGTTCTTTCTGTATTCAACGGATTGGAAGACCTCATACGTTCATTACACAATTTTTTTGATCCTGAACTGAAAATCGAAGCTGTTATAGGAAAATCGTTTGAAGTTGACGACGCATTTCTTTCCGGTATAAAAAATACGGAAGGAGTAGCTATTCTGACTCAGGTAATTGAGGATGATGCCTACGTAAAATTCAAGGATTCAGAAATGATCGTCAAACTGAAAGGAGTAGATGAAAATTTTATAGAACACCATCGTATAGACGAAAGGATCGTACAGGGACAATTAAAACTCAAAGAAAACGGCATTAATTATGCCCTTATCGGAAGGGGCGTTCAATATGCGCTTTCCATACATCAGATGACCAATATGTATGCTATGCAATTTTATTATCCTAAAAGAGGTAAAGTAAGCAGCATTAATCCGGGAGATCTGTACCGGCATAAAGGGATTTTACCTGCAGGGGTTTTCGCCATAGAAAAACAATATGATATCTCTTATGTATTTGTACCCCTTGATTTTGCCATTGATCTGCTTGACTACGGGAACCGAAGAACATCAATAGAAATAAAGGTAAAGGAAGGCTATGATATTGAAACTGTAAAACAGAATCTGAAACATACTCTGGGGGATAAATTCAGGGTTCTTACAAGTGAAGAACTGCATTCAAGCTTTCTGAAAGTTCTGAAGGTTGAGAAGCTATTTGTTTTTATAATCTTCTCACTTATTCTGGCCGTGGCTTCGTTCAATATTTTCTTTTCACTCACCATGCTCGCTATAGAAAAGAAAAAAGATATTGCCATCCTTTACTCGTTTGGAGCAACAAACAAGCTTATAAGAAAGATATTTATTATGGAAGGAGCAATAATCTCCTTTATCGGAGCTGTTGTAGGACTGATCATTGGTCTTTTAGTCTGTGTTGCCCAACAACAGTTTGGTATTGTATCTATGGGAATGCAAACTGCAGTACTTGAGGCATATCCGGTTAAAATGCTTTTTCCTGATTTCCTTTATACAGCATTAAGCATCATTATTATAACGTTATTAGCTTCTTTTCGGCCTGCAGTAATAGCTACCAAAGTAAATGCGGTTGAAAATTTATAATGTTAAAAAACAAATTGATCTGTGTAAGTTTATTTTATTTGAAGAAATAACTAAATTAATTTTAAAATACACTAAAAAGTATTGTTGTTCGCTTGAATATCAGATTTGACTACTTAACCAAAAAATATTCCTTTCTTGGAAAGAAAAAAATTAACAATTATTTCTAAGTATAGTTATATTTTTCTGTAACAAATTAATATTTTTGCGATTCGATTAAACAATTACAACGAACTAAACCATTAAAAGATATGAAAATTGCTGTCGTAGGTACCGGATATGTAGGACTGGTAACGGGAACCTGTTTCTCCGAACTGGGAAATCATGTTACTTGTATTGATATTGATGAGGAGAAGATCAATAAACTAAAAAAAGGTAAAGTGCCTATTTATGAACCAGGCATGGATGTTTTGTTTGACAGGAATGTTAAACATGGAAGACTTCAGTTCACAACAAGTCTTGAAAAAGGCGTTAAGGAAGCCAAAGTTATATTTCTGGCATTACCCACACCACCCGACGAAGATGGCTCAGCCGATCTTAAATATATACTCAAGGTAGCGGATGACCTTGGTCCTTTGCTGGAAGAGTATACTGTTATAGTAGATAAAAGCACGGTGCCGGTTGGTACAGCCGAAAAAGTAAGAGCCAGAATTGCAGCCAAATCAAAGGTTGAGTTTGACGTCGTATCCAATCCTGAATTCCTTCGGGAAGGGGTCGCTGTTGAAGATTTTATGAAACCTGACCGTGTGGTTGTTGGTACAACATCACTTAAGGCAACTTCGATCATGGATGCACTTTATGCGCCGCTTGTACGACAGGGTAATCCGATCATTTTTATGGACGAAGCATCTGCAGAACTCACAAAATATGCCGCCAACTCGTTCCTGGCAACTAAAATCACCTTTATGAATGAGATTGCCAACCTGTGCGAAAAGCTCGGTGCCAATGTGGACGATGTTCGGAAGGGGATGGGTAGTGATTCCAGGATCGGTAAACGGTTTTTATTTGCAGGTATTGGCTATGGAGGTAGCTGTTTCCCGAAAGATGTACAGGCACTAGCCAAATCAGCATCTGATTCTGAATATGATTTTAAGATCCTGAAGTCTGTGATGGACATCAACCAAAAGCAAAAAGTAAAACTCCTTGACAAAATGAAAGCGCATTTCGGTGATCTGTCAGGAAAAACTATTGCGATGTGGGGGCTGGCATTCAAGCCTTATACAGATGATATTCGTGAAGCGCCATCCATCTACAATATTAAAGCACTGCTCGACGCAGGAGCAGAGATAAAAGCCTATGACCCGGAGGCAATGGATAATATCCGAAAATATTTCGGAGATTCCATAAAACTGTACAAAGATGAATATGAAGCACTGGAAAATGCTGATGCGCTGTATATCATCACAGAATGGCCGGTATTCCGTCAGCCGGACTTCAATTTGATTGAGAAAAAACTTAAAAACAAAGTGATTTTTGACGGACGAAATCTTTACCCTACCGAACAAATGCGTAGTCTTGGTTTCACCTATTACAGCATCGGAAGAAATGAAGTCAAACTCTAAAAATAAGCGGGTACTTATAACCGGGGCCGCTGGCTTTCTCGGTTCTCACCTTTGTGACAGGTTTATCCGGGAAGGATATGATGTGGTGGGAATGGACAATCTGATTACCGGAGACATCCGGAACATCGAACATCTGTTCAAACTTAAGGAATTTGAATTCTATAAGCATGATGTCTCCAAATTTGTCCATGTATCCGGCGATCTGGATTATATCCTGCATTTTGCCTCCCCGGCCAGCCCTATCGACTACCTGAAAATACCCATTCAGACCTTGAAAGTCGGTTCGCTTGGAACACATAATTTATTGGGACTGGCAAAATCAAAAAAAGCACGTATCCTGGTTGCTTCAACATCTGAGGTATACGGCGATCCTCATGTACATCCTCAAAAAGAAGATTATTGGGGTAATGTCAATCCGGTAGGCCCCAGAGGGGTCTATGATGAAGCCAAACGTTTTCAGGAGGCGATCACTATGGCCTATCATACCTATCATAAACTGGAAACCCGTATCGTAAGGATATTCAACACCTACGGACCCAGGATGCGTCTTAATGATGGTCGGGTATTGCCGGCGTTTATAGGTCAGGCGCTCAGAGGAGAAGATCTGACAGTATTTGGTG
Source organism: Cyclobacteriaceae bacterium (assembly GCA_050288525.1). GTDB lineage: Bacteria > Bacteroidota > Bacteroidia > Cytophagales > Cyclobacteriaceae > JBNKDZ01. The sequence goes on along the minus strand of JBNKDZ010000066.1, from coordinate 1,999 downwards.
ATGGGTCCCAGACACGTTCTTTTTGTTTTGTCGATGATCTTATCGAAGGCATCTACAGACTGTTGATGAGTGATTATCCAGGGCCTGTCAACATCGGGAATCCGGATGAAATAACCATCAGGGAGTTTGCTGATGAGATCATTAAACTAACAGGCACAAAGCAAAAAGTGCAGTATAAACCCCTGCCACAGGATGACCCGACGCAAAGACAACCGGATATAAGCCTGGCAAAAAAAATCCTGGACTGGGAACCGGCAATATCCAGGTCCGAAGGTCTGAAAATAACGTACAATTATTTTAAAGGCCTTACGCACGAAGATCTTTATAAAACGGAACATTACGACTTTTCAGATTATATAAAAAGCTGATTGACATTATTATGAACCATAAGAAATATATGTGCTTGTTATGTTTCAATAATTATTATTATTTTACCGAAGCAATAGACAGGTTTAACATATGTTTCCGTAAAAACTAAATGAAAAACACATGAAGAATATATTAATAACCGGAGGGGCCGGATTTATCGGATCACACGTAGTAAGGTTATTTGTTAATACATATAAAGATTATCAGATATTCAATCTGGATAAACTCACCTATGCAGGAAATCTGGAAAACCTTAAGGACATTGAAAATGAGCCGAATTATACCTTTCTGAAAGGTGATATCGTCGATGCCGAGTATATCCATTCTATATTTAATCAATACAAATTTGACGGGGTGATCCACCTTGCAGCAGAATCGCATGTCGACCGTTCAATAACAAATCCAATGGAATTTATCTTCACTAATGTTGTTGGAACGGTAAACCTGTTAAATGCAGCTAAGGAAGTCTGGAAAGATGATTTCAGCAATAAATTGTTTTATCATGTTTCTACAGATGAGGTCTATGGATCCCTTGATGACGGCGGATTCTTTCTTGAAACAACCCCCTATGATCCCCAATCACCCTATTCGGCCTCAAAAGCCAGTAGTGATCATTTTGTGCGCGCCTACAGCAACACCTTTAAGATCCCTGTGGTAATTTCCAATTGCTCCAATAACTACGGGCCAAATCAATTCCCGGAAAAACTTATTCCGCTTTTCATCAATAATATCCGGCACAAAAAGTCTCTCCCGGTATACGGAAAAGGTGAAAATGTGCGCGACTGGCTGTATGTGGTAGATCATGCCAGGGCTATTGACCTGATCTTCCATAAAGGAAAACAAGGCGAGACCTATAACATCGGAGGATTCAACGAGTGGAAAAACATTGACCTGATAAAAGTGATCTGTTCGGTTATGGATAAAAAACTCGGAAGGGAAACAGGAGAATCTGAAAAACTTATTACGTATGTAAAGGACCGTGCAGGTCATGACCTGAGATATGCCATAGATGCCAACAAAATCATGAAAGAGCTTGGATGGGAACCATCACTCCAGTTTGAAGAAGGAATTGAGAAAACCGTCGAATGGTATCTCAGTAATGAAGAATGGCTAAATAATATCACCTCAGGGAACTATAAACAATATTATCAGGATCAATACGAAAACAGATAACATGAAAGGAATTATACTCGCCGGAGGATCCGGCACACGATTGCATCCCCTTACCCTCGCTGTCAGCAAACAGTTAATGCCTGTTTATGATAAGCCGATGATCTACTATCCATTGTCAACATTGATGCTTGCAGGCATTCGGGACATATTGATCATCTCAACACCACACGACACGCCATCCTTTCAGAAACTTCTGGGGGACGGACAGCGTGTAGGGTGTAACTTCTCATATGCTGTTCAGGAAAATCCTGAAGGCCTTGCACAGGCTTTTACGATAGGAAAGGAATTTATTGGTAACGATAAAGTTGCCCTGATCCTCGGAGATAATATCTTTTACGGCAGCGGTATGCCCAAACTTCTGCAGGCCAACAACGATCCGGATGGAGGTGTTGTGTATGCGTATCATGTCAACGATCCTGAACGATATGGTGTTGTTGAATTTGACGAAAACAACCGG
>JBNKDZ010000065.1:0-2388 GCA_050288525.1 Cyclobacteriaceae bacterium | reverse complement strand
AGGTAAGCAGAGAGGATTTTATGAAAAAGGCTTCAAAATAGTCATTCACAAGTCATTTAAAGAGAAAGTCCTTTGTTCAAAGGGCTTTTTTTTTATTTTTGTATTCATATATGTAATGTAAAGATTATTCAAACAATGATAAATAAAGAAGAATTCAGGAAATATGCTGTTAAAGACAAAGGCATAAACGGACTTACTTTCGACAGCTACGTTCATCATATTGAGAACATGACCCGTTCGGTGATTGAAGAACGGCCAACGCGATTTGCAGAAATTGATGTTTTTTCCAGGCTAATCATGGACAGGATCATATTCCTCGGATTGCCTGTTGATGACAATATTTCCAATATAATCACAGCTCAGCTGTTGTTCTTGCAATCAGCTGATGCAAAAAAAGACATTCAGCTGTATGTAAACAGTCCGGGAGGTTCTGTATACGCAGGATTAGGGATTTATGACACCATGCAATATGTCACTCCTGACATTGCAACTATCTGTACCGGTCTGGCAGCTTCTATGGCAGCTGTACTGTTGGCAGGTGGTGCCAAAGGCAAAAGATCATCCCTGCCACATGCACGTATCATGATCCATCAACCTATGAGCGGCATGCAGGGACAGGCTTCGGATATGGAAATTTCATTGAAACAAACATTATCCGTAAAAAAAGACCTGTACGATATTCTGGCCAAACACAGTGGACAGACCTATGAAAAAATTGAAAAAGATGGGGATCGTGATTACTGGATGAGAGCAGTCGAAGCCAAGGAATACGGCCTTATCGATGAAGTATTGAATCAATCTTAAAGATAATATGACTCAAGTTACCTGTTCTTTTTGCGGAAGAAAGAAAAAAGATGTGGATTTGATGGTATCGGGGATTCATGCCCATATATGCAATTTTTGCATTGATCAGGCATACCAGATACTGATGGAAGAACAAAAAACAAAAGAATCCGAAAATAAACCCAGCTTTAACCTTGTCAAGCCCAAGGCTATGAAGCAATTCCTGGATCAGTATGTTGTCGGTCAGGATGATGCAAAAAAAGTTATTTCCGTAGCGGTTTATAATCATTACAAACGCCTGATGCAAAAACCTTCCGGGGAAGAGGATGATGTTGTGATCGAAAAATCGAACATTATCATGGCGGGAGAAACCGGAACCGGTAAAACGTACCTGGCCCGAACACTCGCCAATATGTTGCAGGTGCCATTTTGCATTGCCGATGCTACCGTGCTGACAGAGGCAGGTTATGTTGGTGAAGACGTGGAAAGCATCCTTACTCGTTTGTTACAATCGGCTAACTATGAGGTGGAAAGTGCCGAAAGGGGTATTGTTTATATTGATGAACTCGATAAAATAGCCCGGAAATCTGACAACCCATCCATTACACGGGACGTGAGTGGTGAAGGCGTTCAGCAGGCACTCCTTAAATTGCTCGAAGGTACGGTTGTAAATGTACCCCCTCAGGGAGGACGAAAGCATCCGGACCAGAAAATGATCCAGATCAATACACAAAATATATTGTTCATCTGCGGCGGTGCATTTGACGGGATTAATAAGATCATCGAAAAACGGTTGAATACCTCCCCGCTTGGATTTACTTCCAACGCGGAGAAAAACGAGCATACCACCCTCGATGAAGATAACATCCTGCGGTATATCAATGCCCAGGATCTGAAAAGTTTCGGGCTTATCCCGGAATTGATCGGACGATTGCCGGTGCTCACCTATCTTGATCCACTGGATAAGGATACGCTGAAGAATATCCTTACCGAACCGAAAAATGCCCTTACCAAACAATACAGGAAGCTGTTTGAGATGGAGGGCATTAAACTGGAATTCAAGAAGTCTGCTATCGAATATATTGTCAATAAGGCGGTTGAATTCAAACTCGGCGCCAGAGGTCTGAGATCGATTTGCGAGGCCATAGTTAATGATGCCATGTTTGAGCTGCCATCAGCTAAAAATGTAAAAGAACTGGTGATTGACAAGGCTTACGCTATTGAAAAATTTGAAAAGTCACGGATCAACAAATTGAAAGTCGCATAGATCCATTGTGAATAAAAAAACATCAAAAAAGGGATTGTCGGAAAGGCAATCCTTTTTTTGTTTTACATTCTTCCCGTTATTGCCCTCATATAAGACCCCGGGGTCGTTGGGATTTATAATGTCTTCTACAAAAATATGACTTCTCCGAAGTCGGTCTGAAGTCAAAATTGCTCTTTGCCTGGTTTTCATTGGTGGTTTGTAGTTCTCTATATTTGCCGTGGTTCGTGTCTCACCATAGCCGTCAACCTAAGGCAATAATCGCAAAAAACCAACAAAAAATCGTCATTCCGAGGCATAACATTTTTTTCAAACCGCACAAATTTGGATAACGTAACTCT
>JBNKDZ010000064.1:0-4199 GCA_050288525.1 Cyclobacteriaceae bacterium | reverse complement strand
GTAAAGAGAATTGCTGAATTTGATGAAGGACGCATTCAGACATTGCTTCAGGATAAAGGAATTATCCCGAACCAGTTAAAAATACGTTCCGTCATCAACAATGCCAGCGCATTTATAAAGATACAGGAAGAATTCGGGAGTTTTGACAGGTATATCTGGAGTTTTGTTGACAATAAGCCGATGGTAAATGCATGGAAAAGCATGAAAGAAATCCCTGCAACCTCTGAAGTTTCGGATGCATTGAGCAAAGATCTGAAGAAGCGCGGATTTAAATTTGTAGGGAGCACCATTATCTATGCCCATTTGCAGGCGTGTGGACTTGTAAATGACCATACTACGGATTGTTTTCGATTTAAGGAGATAATTGAATTAGAATGACTCAATGATCGTTTTTTTGGGAATGCGAATGCTCCACATGCCACGCAAATCCCCCAGATTATAGCCTCTGGCGTGGTCAATCGGGTATAATTCATCCAGAACGCGGGCATATTTATCTGTAAAACCTGTTTCAGGTTTTCCATGACATATCAGACAAAGGCCATTTTGAACAATGATTGGCCGTGTATATAAAACTGTATCTTTGCCAATATCCTGAATATTCTCTTTTAACGCAGAAGTATCATTTTTTACATATTCATAGGCATTCAAAACCACTGTTTCGATGCTATCGGGTTTATCAAGAGGGTTTCGGAATTTAAATGTTACCCTGCGAATGTCTGCATGATAGAGCTCCTTTAGTGAATCAACTAACGGATAGGCATTCAGATTGCAAAACCGGATAGCGGCTTCAAATCCATCGTTCTGAACAGATTTTTTTAACGTTTCACCAAGTACTTTTTGAGTCTTACCGGAAATTTCATGACCTATCTGAAGAGCTTTTTTGGCGATCTCTGCTTCACTGATCTTTTTCACCTCTCTTTGGGAGATCTCACCGGAGGGGTATTCAGGAGATTTTTGCCGGTTACAGGATACAACAGACAGTGAAACAAATAACAGAATCAGTATTTGAATATTATTGTTCTTTCTCAATGACATCCAGGCTTTTACCATAGATAATATAAATGTTGTCGTTATATGTATGGTCTTGAATGATACCGATTGTTGCAAGTAAATTCACCTCACTACCATCGCGATGCTTCATTTTTAAAACACCACTCCAGTAGTTTTCTTCGGAGACCTGTCCGAGAATCTTATTAAGATCCGCGCTGTGCATCATCAGATCTTTAAAGTGTTTGCCTTCGAGATCGGATACGGAATAATTGAATAACCTTTTACAAATATCATTTGCTTTCCGGATGTTGTGATTTTTATTGAGTTCGAAGGTAACCATATTGCTAAGCAGAACACGCTCTCTGGAATCTCTGTCCTGCTGATCCCGCTGGATTTTCTCCTGAGTAGCCTGAAGCTCTTCCATATTCTGTCGCATTTCTTCTTCCTGAGCACGCATTTGTTCAGTCATCATGGTTGACTCCTGTAAAAGTTGTTGTGTACGTGCATTTACTTTAACAGAAGAAATAGTTGAAGCAATATTTTCCGCTATACGTTCAATAAAATCAATTTCATATTCTTCAAATTCCTTAAATGAAGCAAGTTCAAGGATTCCATGTACTTCATCATTAACTTTTAAGGGAACGATCAGTATACTTCGGGGATTTGCTTCACCCAGACCTGAGGTTATGGTGATAAAGTCTTCAGGTACATCCGTACGATAAATGGTGTCACCTTCGATCCATGCCTGACCGGCAAGACCTTCGCCCTCATAAATTTTCATTTCCAGGAATTTCCTTTTATCCCAGGCATAACAGGCGGCCATTTTCATGTATTTTTCTTCAGCATCTTCACTGCTGTCAATAATGAAAATGGATCCCTGATTTGCTTTAACATATTTTACAAGGTTGGAGATGACTTCATCAGTAAGTTTTTCCAGGTTATCACTATGATTCCGGAGGATGTCACCGAATTGTGCGATTCCGCTTGTTGCCCAGTTTCGTTTTTTGTCTTCTTCAGCGACTTTTTTAAGATTGTCGCGCATTTCAAGAAGGGCATTACCGAGCATATCCACATCACTCAGGGGTTTAAAATTGCTTTCATATTTGCCGTTTCCAATATTCTCGGCAAAATTGGTGATATCTGTAAATCCGGTAGCCATGGTGCTGACAGATTTTGACATATCGCCCAGTTCATCATTTGAAAATTTCCTGAAAGTAATATTTCCCAGGTCGCCTTTGGCGACTTTATCAATAATCTGTCTGAGATACCTGATTGGTTTAACAATAGAACGGACAATAATTAAGGCCGTAAGTATGCCGACGACAAGTAAAAAGATAAATAATCCCGATGTAGCTTTTATAAGTGTATCAAAATTATCCATCAGACCAATGTCGGAAATGGATTTTTGGGTTGTGATCATCAGCTGAATTTCATCAAGGCGTTTGATCAATTCAGCAGATTCAGGTAAAATTTCAGATTCCAGAATATCGCCCAGCATGAATATATTCACAGCATCTTCATAATCATCAAATGAGCTGAGCTGGTTCATGATGTTTTGTTCCTTTTCGAGGATATTCTCAAATAATATAAAAATAGAATCCATCTTGACAATGGCAGTATCCAACAGATTAGCTTCCACACCATCTACCTCGACCAGTGAATTGGTCTCTTTGATCATGGGCTTCAGATTAATGATCCTTTCTTTCAGTTCAATATATTCATGTTGATGTATCTCTCTTAAAGCCTCTTTGTCGGGCTCATAGGTTTTCATATAAACCCAGTTGGTAATTAGCATCTTTGATCGGGTAACAAGAAGAATAAAATCCTGAATGGCTTCTGTGGTAGGAGTTATCACATTTTGTGATTCACGGATAATATTATTGCCTTTATAATTTACGATTAAACTATAGACAGCATTAACCGAGAATACGGCCATCAACACCAAAATCCCGGTGATAATTTTGTTTCTAATTGTAAATCTAAATTGCTTCATGAGCTAATTCAATTGGAATGACACAGAATTACTATGTTATATTTAAATAATTTTAATACGATTTCAAAATTTTAATCAATTTAAAAAAAACTAATTAAATACGTTACTGAAATCGCTTACCGGTATGTAATAAATGTATATTGCTTCATACATTTGCATTTATTGATGTTTTTATTGCCCTTATCGTTATTATATATGACAAGGATTTTCATTCGATTCCATTAATATACTCATAAAAGACATGTCATTAAAACGCTTCCTAAAGATTAATAACAAATTATTTTTAGATAGTCTGGTGGCAAATTTGACGATTATAGATGTTTATGAAATTGTATTTTGGCGTAATCCGGTGGAATAATACCCTGATAAATTTATTATAAGGGACATGAATATTACATATATTGTTTTTTTAGATATTATTAAATAATCATATCTATTAAATTTGTGTTTTGATTGAAAACTATGATCGATAAACTAGAATCTATTAAAGAGCGTTTTGAGGAGGTAGGTCAGCTCATCGTACAGCCTGATGCTATGGCTGATATGAAAAAATTCTCCAAACTGAGTAAAGAGTATAAAGACCTTGAGAGGATCGTCAATAAGTACGATGAGTATCGAAAAGTGCTTGATAACATAAAAAGTGCTAAATCTGTTTTGGAAACGGAGAAAGATGAAGAATTCCGGGAAATGGCCAAAATGGAGCTTGAAGAACTGAATCCCCAAAAGGGTATTCTGGAGGACACCTTGAAAAAGATGCTTATTCCCAAAGACCCGAATGACAGCAAGGATGTGATCCTGGAAATCCGTGCAGGAACGGGGGGTGACGAAGCAGCCATATTTGCAGGGGATCTTTTTCGTATGTATCAGAGGTTTGCTGAAAAGCAACACTGGAATATGGGTATCCTTGATTTTACAGAAGGCACTTCAGGAGGTTATAAAGAAATTATCAGTACCATATCCGGAACTGATGTTTATGGTATGATGAAATATGAATCAGGTGTCCATCGTGTACAACGTGTGCCTGCCACCGAAACTCAGGGCAGGGTGCATACTTCTGCCGCAAGTGTTGCCGTACTTCCGGAGATGGAAGATGTGGAGGTAGAAGTCGATATGAATGATGTACGGAAAGATACCTATTGCTCATCAGGCCCGGGTGGTCAATCTGTAAATACCACCTATTCCGCAATCAGGCTTACCCACATACCTACAGATCGGA
>JBNKDZ010000063.1:0-5761 GCA_050288525.1 Cyclobacteriaceae bacterium | reverse complement strand
AGTATTAATATGAACGTGAATGAGATCATTGCGAATGCTTCATTGCTGGAGAAAGGATCATACCCGGGAAATTATCAACTCATCGACCCGGTTGAACACGCGAATATTTTCCAGTCAACCAACGACGTGATCCCGACAGCTCTTAAAATAGCCACCCTTCAATTACTCAGGACGCTTGAAGATTCAATAAATGATCTGCGTGCCGATATTGAAACGGTGGAAGGAAAAACATTGAACGTCTTGCGGATCGCCTATACTCAAATGCAGGAAGCCGTGCCTTCTACCTACGGACGTCTTTTTAGTGCTTACTGCGAAGCCTTATCCAGAGACTGGTGGCGTGTTTCGAAATGTTTCGAACGGATCAAGGTTGTCAATATGGGAGGGAGTGCTGTTGGAACAGGCGTTTCCGTTCCGCGATATATGATCATGGAAGTAACCAATACAATCCGTCAGCAGACCGGGCTGCCCGTCACACGTTCTGAAAACCTGAGTGATGCTACCAGCAATCTCGATGCGCTTGTCGAGATTCACGGGATACTGAAAGCTCATGCCGTAAATCTTGAGAAAATGGCAAACGATCTGCGTCTGCTTTCCTCTGATCTGGTACACGAGAAGGATCTTGAGCTCCCTGCACGACAGGTGGGCAGCTCTGTTATGCCGGCAAAAGTAAATCCTGTGATCGTTGAGTATGTGATCAGTGCCACCCACACAATATATGCCAATGACAACATTATTACCTCATTGAGTGCCTCCGGCTGTCTGGATCTGAATGCGTACCTGCCGGTAATCGGACATGCCTTGCTGGGCAGTTTAAAACTGCTGATAGGAGCAAATAAAACAATCAGGAATAACCTCATTCAGGGGCTGGTCATTCATGACGAAGTGTCGGAAGACAAGCTGTTGAGAAGTCCGGCCATCACGACAGTGCTCATTCCGTATATCGGTTATCATAAAGCAACAGAGATGGCAAAAGAGATGAAGGATAAAAAGCAGACCATACTTGAAGTTAATACACGGTTGAAATGGCTGGACGACGAAAAACTGAAGGATATCATCCGTGCCCAAAATATTGTTAAAGAAGGATTTTCGATAAAAGATCTGTTGTGATGGGAAAGGAAGTTGTACCCTATATCGGGATTTTTGGAAGAATGAATAATGGCAAGAGTTCCATCATCAACCGGCTGGCCGGACAGGAAACGGCTATTGTCTCTGATATGCCCGGAACGACTACCGATCCGGTAAAGAAATCCATGGAGATTCCCGGGATAGGACCGGTAGTGCTCGTAGATACTGCTGGAATGGATGATGCAGGCCTCATAGGCCCATCAAGAATAAAAAAAACCATCGACCAGATCAAGATCGTCGATCTGGCGGTACTGGTGATATCAGAGAATCAGTTTGGAAATACGGAGCGCGAACTGGTCCGTTTATTTCATGATTGGGATACGCCGTTTTTTATTATTCATAACAAATCGGATCTGGTAAAATTAAAAAAACCAGTCGCGCATTTACCATCTGAAACCGAAGTAGTAGAGTTCTCAGCATTGCATGACCAGGATATAAAAACGATTACCGAATCCATAAAAAAACACCTGCCTGAGACTGCCTATCAGAAACCCACACTCCTTGGAGGTCTGTTGCAATATGGCGACATTGTGTTGTTGATTACACCTATTGATATTGAAGCTCCCGAAGGCAGGCTGATATTGCCGCAGATACTTGCTATCCGCGATATTCTGGATAATGACTGCGTTGCCATTATCCTCAAGGAACGGGAGGTGGATGCTTTTCTGCGTCATACAGGGGTTAAGCCGAAGCTGGCCGTTACAGACAGTCAGATCTTTCTGAAAGCAGATGCCTCTGTGCCAAAGGACATCCCGTTAACCAGCTTCAGTATTTTGCTTGCCCGTATGAAAGGCGATTTCGATCATTATTTACGCGGCACCCCGGCCATCTCAAAGCTTCAGGAAGGGGACAGGGTATTATTGCTTGAATCATGTACCCACCAGGTATCATGCGATGATATCGGAAGAGTTAAGATCCCACGATGGATAACCGCCTTTACAGGGAAAAAGCTCGAATATGAGGTCGTACCCGGACTGGAAAATCTGAAGAGAGATATCCATGATTACAGTCTGGTAATACAGTGTGGCGGGTGTGTGATAACGCAGAAGCAGTTGTATAACCGACTGAAACCTGCCATTGATGCCGGTATCCCCGTAACCAATTATGGAATGGCTATAGCCTATGTGCAGGGCATTTTTAATCGAGCCATAGCGCCTTTCACCAATCAGTATCAGGAGGATTATCTATGAACAGGGAAATCCTTGAACGTATAAAAATACATCCCAAAAAGCAGGACATTGTTGCTCTTTTAAATGGTGAGGTGAATGAAAACGACCTGTTCAGTATAGCATTGGAAGAAAAACTCCGTTATGTAGGGAATAAGGTGTTTCCGCGCGGATTGATTGAATATTCGAATGTATGCTTGAAAAATTGCTTCTATTGTGGTATCAGGAAGGGAAATGAGCATGTTTTCAGGTATAAATTGACGGATGAGGAGGTTATGGAAGGAGTCAGGTTTGCTCTTGAGCATCATATTGGCTCAGTGGTCATCCAGGCAGGAGAAAATCAGTTTGAGGCTTACACCCGAAACATAACAGGTCTGATAAAGAAGATCAAGGAATATTCCGGTAATGCGTTGGGCATAACCCTTTCACTGGGCGAACAAAGTCAAAAGACATATCAGAACTGGTTTGATGCCGGAGCACACAGATATCTGTTACGTATCGAGACTTCCGATCCGATATTGTACCGAAAGATACACCCTTCTGATGCCAATCATTCCTTTGAGACCCGATTAAAGTGCCTTCAAATGCTTCAGCAAATCGGCTATCAGACCGGCACAGGCGTGTTGATAGGATTACCCGGACAAACGATCAGTCAGCTTGCGGATGATTTGCTGTTCCTCAGGGATTTTGATGTGGATATGGTCGGTATGGGACCCTATCTGCTACAATCTGATACTCCCATGATGTCTGAGAAAGACCGTTTGCTGAGTGAAAATGAGCGGTTCAGGCTTGCGTTGAGAATGGTTGCTGTTCTGAGATTGTTAATGCCCGACATCAATATTGCCGCAACTACTGCGATGCAGGCATTACATCCTTCCGGTAGGGAGCTTGCGGTTAAAGCAGGCGCCAATGTAATCATGCCCAATATCACCCCGGGAGTGTTTCGGGAACATTATGCACTTTATGAAAACAAGCCTGGGATAGGACAAAAACCACACGACATGCTGGAAGCCCTCAAAGCAGGTATGGAAACTATTGGTCACGAACTTGTTTTAAACGCATGGGGAGATCCGAAGCATTTTTTTGCGAGAACAAAATAAGTGATTCGTACATGTCTTATTTTTTAGTGATGGGTTTATCTCATTTGCTCCTGTTATTTTGATGATATATGTTGTGTTTAATTTCATCATGACTTATATAGAAGGATATGACAGTTCTGATGCCTGGTATTATCGTGTATGCGGCAGGCAGTCATCCCGAGGCTTTTCTGGTGCTGTTTTTATTTGATTAATTTACCGGATAATTTTCGCCGTAAATAAATGTTATTAAAAACATAAAAAAATACAATTAATTGTAAAAAAATACATTACGGTGAATTTTTCAAACTTGAATGAATAAAAAGTAACAGGTAAAAACACGATTTTTTAAAGCATTTAAAGGCCATGTATGTTATGTTTTATTGATAAAATGAGTTTTTTGTGCATTTATTTACTTCTGCATTATTAATTATTTATTAAAAAACCTTGAAAACGAATCAAAAAACCCACTTTTACGTATAATTCTAAATAAAACATACATCTTGAACAATTCAATCGATTTGTTGTTATTATGATATGGTTATTTGTTAAATTAGTTTTGCAAATATAAATTTCATATGTGAAAATTTCTGAATTTGTAAACTCGCAGTACCATAAATCAGAAATTTTGCAGGTGGCATTTTTTTTAATGAATGTTTAATTATTAAAAAAAAAGGAGTTGGCATGAATAAAATCCGGTCAGAGTCTCCCGTCGTATATGACAGAGGGGACAACAAATTAAAAAATGTTTACGTTGATACCGCTACGAACCATCACAATGCGCATAACTGCTCTATTCATTCGGTTCTGGGCAACATCATTGAGTCTTCAAAAGACAATCATCGAAGGATGATCCGTTTACAATAGCGGTAATTATTGTGTGAACAACCATACATCATGCGCCCGAAATTTTCGGACACATGGAAAGAAGACAAGCATTTTGGGTCGTGTATAGCACGACCTTTTTTGTTTTTATGGGTTGGATTTTTTTATGGACTACCTCCAGATAGTTGGATCAATTGGATTGACCTCTTTAATTTCCCGTGGTGGGAGGCTAAGGTCTGTGAGCTCGCTGATGTTTTTTTGTTCTTCTTTGTCCTGCCACCAGATATGGGTAATCACCGGCTCGCGCTTTTTCTCAATGGGTGCCGGAGGGGCTTATTTTATCTACGTATAATAGCTTTTATAGTCCATAATGGTTGTTAATAGATGTGTTTATTGTGGTTTTTTATTGATTAATAATGAATATAAATGCCTCTGCGTCAATGTGAATCAGATATGTTCCTTTTGATAAGTTTTTATCAGGATATAGTTTAATCAGGCTATCGGTGGATTTTTTGAATGAAATACTGATCTCATGGCCGTAGATGTCAAACAGATGAATATCAGGTTCAGCATATGCAATGCCGGAAGGCAGCACGATATTCAATTCATTTCCGGTAACAGGATTGGGGTAAAATTGTACCTGCTGCACACCATCTCTTTGAATGGCAACATACCCTGAAATATGTACGGAACCGTCATAGTCTACTTGTTTCAGCCTATAATGTGATGTTCCGGAAACCGGATTTTTGTCGGTAAATTCATAATGTTGTTTTGTCTTGCTGTTGCCATTTCCTTCGATAGTACCAATTCGGGTAAATTCCGACAGGTCAACGGATCTTTCCAGGATGAAATAATCGTTATTTACTTCGTTTAAGGTTTGCCAGGTGAGCAGGACTGAATTGTCTTTGTTAAAAGCCATAAAGCTTAGAATATTAACTGGCAGGGGCGTGGATCCGTCTGAGAGGGCCCAGGGAGAGAAGGAATTAACATTCGGTACCGTCACAGAATATCCGTTGGGATTTGTTTGCCCGGGTAAAGGTGCATCCCAGTCAGATGTGCCATTGTTCCAACGCTGTGCCCTGGGTGATCCGATCAATCCTACTTCAGTTGAAGTAGCACTGAATGTGATGTCCGCTGTTGGATTGGTTGTATATCCATTAAGATCAATTTGCCAGAACCGGTCCACGATCAGGTCGCTTATATCCGGATTTCCATTACTGCCGAGATTCAATACCCCGGAAGGATAGGGGATATTGTCCTGAGCAGTACTGTAGGTGGCTACCGAGATGTTTCCGCTTCCGACACCGGAAGTGGTTTTGTTAAAAACGAATGGTACGTAATCGCCTCCGGATTTGCCAAACGGGAAGGTGTATGCTCCAGTAGATGTTTCGGCATGCCAGATAATTCGGCTATAAGGGTAGGTGTTTGTTTCGCTGATGATAAATCCGTTGGTTCTACTCATTGCTGATGTTGACGGATCAAGAACTTCAAGCGAATTGTGATTTAGATCTAAATTACCGTTTGTCAGTGTAATCGTATTCAGTATTAAATTGGTTGAAGGAGAGGCGG
>JBNKDZ010000062.1:0-8960 GCA_050288525.1 Cyclobacteriaceae bacterium | reverse complement strand
ATGTCAGTCCAGACATAATTGCTATCATCTCAGTGGGTGACATTTTTTTCCTCTCCGGTCTTCTTGGAACAACAATCTCTGCCCCTGTTGCTACTTTTGGATAATTGTTCCAAAAAAGAAATTTCTTTGTACGATCGACTGAACCATTGGCGTAGATAACGTAAGATTTTTTCTTCCTTGCATCTTCGGTAAACCCACCGGCCATAGATACATAGTTTTTAAAACTTAATTGTTGATCATACCGGACGGTGATCGGATATAAAAACTCTCCACGAAGTCGAACGGTTTCAAGTTGCCTGGGTATTGAAAGGATATCGCCATCCTGCAATATCAGGTCAAACTTGGATCCCGGATTAGTTAAAATCTTTTCCATCTGGATACCTATGGTTTCATAGGTGAGGTTATCCATTTTTCTTCCCTGATTTTCTTTCTGAAGGAGTTCATTCATTCGCTGACGCTTTACCCGTATCCCTTCTCGTCCGATTTCTGCGTCTTCTTCTTCCTTATATTGTCTTAATTGTTTGTCAATATCCTGAAGTCGTTTCTGTTGTAAATATTCAGATTCTGCTTCTACCAACTGACTATTTTCTTTTTCTGCTTCAAGGTTATTTTGCAGATCTTTCAGGTTTTCCAATCTCATTTTCTCATCAGACGCAGGGGGATTAAATTCTGTTCTCCGTATCAAGGTAGCCCCTTCAATAAAGCCTTCATTTGTTATTCCACCTGACCTATTGATAAGATCGGATATCCGTTCGTCTTTTTTCTTTAATGCATAATGACCTGGATACTTCACTTCCCCTTCTACTTTAACGGTAATTTGTGTCTGATATCCGGGAGATTTGCGAACATATACCTGATCAAAGGGCTGAAGCACAAAATCCGAAGTATTTCCATTAAGTGTTAAGTTTTTATTTAATGGAAAATTAAATATTTCAGCTGTAGTATTAGATTCATTTTCTGAACTTTCTATTCTTCTGGCTACTTCAACCTGAGATCCTGATGCAGATTCTCTTAATCCTCCTGATCGGACAATCAAATCTTCTATGGTCATTTTTTCATAAAAAGGATATATACCGGCACTCTTTACCTCTCCGAATATCTCCACATAAAATTCTTCTTTTAAATCATATATGGATGATATCGTAACTACATCTTCTCTTTTTAGTAATAAATCATCCTTTCCGCCTTTTAATACATCCCGAACATTGAAAGAAAGCACAGAAAATGAATAATCCTCGTTGGTTCTGTAAATCGTACCACGTTCAAGGAAAGCATCACCACGCAGGCCATCGGCTGTTTTAATTAATCCTGATATTGACAGGCTGTCTTTTAGTTCATATTCTCCTTCTCTGAAAACGGCTCCCCGGATTTGTACTCTGTTATTGTACCGGTCAATTATTCCCTGTATGGATACCATATCCCCGTTTAAAACATTCTCCTTTTTTAATTCGGATTTGTTTATATCCAGGAATACTCTGTTATCTCCATTATTCCGTCTGACTTTTATTACTTTACTATAGGCATTTTCAGTAAATCCACCCGCATACCGGATCAGATCATCAAACGTTTCTCCTTCAATGGTTTCATATATTCCTTCCCGTTTTACTTCCCCATTTATTTCAACCCTGTTCAGGTATGGATTTATTCGGATAATATCTCCGGACTCCAAACGTATATTATTTTTTATTACGCCATTCATCAGGAAATCATACACATCAATTTTTTCGACTACCTTTCCGTTTCGGATCACCTCAATATTACGCATGGAACCATTAACATTCGGGCCTCTGGAGGAATATAGTGCATGTGTAACAGATGATAATGAACTTACGTTATAGGTGCCTGGTCTTAAAGCTTCACCTATTACATGTACTTTAATGGTCCGTACCTGTCCCAGAGAGACCTGTGCAAATGTATTTGGATTGTTTCCCTGTAATCCATAATATATTTTTGATAACCGGCTTTTTATTCGTTTGGAAGCTTCATCAACTGTAAGCCCGTTTATATAAATTGGTCCGATACCCGATATTTTTATAAAGCCTTCCGGACTAATAATACTTTGATAATTTTGTTCGGAAGCCCCCCAGATATCAATAATAATCTCATCACCCGGGCCTACCTGATAATCTTTGGGTGTGGCAATATTCAGATTCGGTTCAAACGTTAATATTTCAGAATTAAAAAGTCTGTAACCAAATATTTTTTTGGTCTTTTCAGTAATTTCTTCTTCACGTAGCGTTTCAATATCTTCGGTAAGATATTTTAATACATCATCTTCTCCAAGTACTACCTCTTCCCTTGTCCGGATCTTATCAAAGGAGCTACTTTCTCCAACTACACCAGCTCTGAGTTTTTGTATTCGTGCCCGTAATTTCAAAACCTCTGATTCCGGTACACCTCGCATTTTGAGGGCCAACTCTATTTCAGAATCCGAATAACCGGCACTCTCTGCTTTTTCAAGGTACATCTTTAGTTGCTCATCCGGAATGTCATCAATTTTGATGTTTGCCATCTGGGCCTGATCCATATTCTGTAGATCACTCGGATTAACATTTTGAGGAATAACCTGAGCTTCCAAATAGGACGTAAAACAAAAAAATACAACAAAAAACAGGTTCCGTATTGTCTTCAATATTCTTTATTTTATATTAAAATAATCAATATACCACTCAACAAATTTCTTTATCCCATCCTCAATGCTGGTATCGGGATTGAAATCAACTTCTTCTTTTAGATGACTAATATCCGCATATGTTGCTTCAACGTCACCTGCCTGGATTGGCATCAGGTTTTTAACGGCTTTTTTACCTAAATTATTCTCAAGCACTTCAATAAAGTAATTCAACTCGACTGGTTTGTTATTACCTATATTATAGAGCCTGTATGGTGCGTTACTTGATGATGGATCGGGATTAAAAGGATCCCAGTTTTCATTTTTTTGTGGAATATGACCTGAAAGCCTGAATATTCCTTCCACTATATCATCTATATATGTGAAATCCCGTTGCATCTTTCCATAATTAAAAACATTGATTGGATTACCTTCCAATATTGCTTTTGTGAATAGAAATAATGCCATGTCCGGCCTTCCCCAGGGACCATATACTGTAAAAAACCGTAATCCGGTAACAGGCAAATTGTATAAATGTGCATACGAATGTGCCATTAATTCATTGGCTTTTTTTGTTGCAGCATACAAAGACACAGGATGATCAACATTATTGCCTACCGAAAAAGGCATGGATTTATTCGAACCGTAAACCGAACTTGATGAAGCAAATAATAAATGTTTTACATTATGGTGTCTGCAACCTTCAAGAATATTCAGGAAGCCTTCGATATTGCTGCTGGTGTATGCATGTGGATTTTGAATTGAATACCTGACTCCTGCCTGGGCAGCGAGATTTACCACATACTCAACCTCCTCAGTCTTAAAAACATTATCAACAGCCGCCCGATCCTCTAAAGAAGCGATATGGTTTGTGAAATTATTATGCTCCTGCAGGATTTTTAATCGTGTCTTTTTCAGATTTACATCATAGTAATCATTCAGGTTATCTATCCCTATGACATTCCATCCTTCCCGGCAAAAACGTTTAGCCAAATGGAAACCTATAAAACCTGCAGAACCGGTAATTAGAATCTTACTCACTAGTTGTTAAAATCTTTAAATTCAGCGGACAAAATTAATGAATTGGGCATAATTACCACTCTAATATGGAATTATTTTATTATATACCTGATTTTACCTTTCTTAGATAAGAAAAGTACTTTTTCCTGAATAAAAATTCATTCTTCATGAATGGAGACAACAAATATGACTAAATGGTTTATTTCACAATTCGAAAATATCGTTTTTGTCAATAACATTATATTAATTCATGATAATGTTCAAAAAACGAAACATGCAGTTGCTATTGCTCAATATTACTTATTCGTATTTCTATATTATTTAGCTATATTTAAATAATGCAATTTGTATGACTCATATAACTATTATAAATAGATCCTGTCTCAAAACAATGAATAAATATTTTTTGGATACAGCAAAAAAGTGAGCAGCCTTAATTGAATGATTTTTAATTAAAACCTTTTAAAAACACATTATATGAATAATTATCAGAGTTTGATTAATTTTAATAAGTACTTATTGTTATTAGTCTGGATTTTTGGAGTTTTGTTATTCGGAATATTGTTATTTCTGGCTTTGGATGGAGAAGATATAATTATACTAATTGAGAATTTTTTAGTCTTGTTATTGGTATTTTTTATTTTAATAGGTTTTGGCCATATAACTAAATTTCTGTTGGATATCCGATGTCATCAACTGGCATATGAATCGGACAATAATGAATCAAAGAGTAGTCAAAAAATACTAATTTCAGAAAGTATAAAATACAAATTACTGAAGTTTCTTTCTCCGTTGTTTATCGCTAGTGGTTGGTTTGCCTTAGTTGTAGCCATTTATTCTACAATCATAAACCTGGATTTCGAAGAAGATATGTTCGAATTGTTAATTCCACTTTCTATAGGGATCTTATTATTTGTCTTTCTAAATACATTCGGAAAATTAATACCCTTAATATTTGATATCAGAAAATTCCAGTTGGAAAAGGCTGCAACAATTGAAACACCATCTGATGTTTCTCCAAATAATTTAAATAATGGTAATGAAAGTGATGTTCACACTATTGGAGTAAATATGGATAATCTAAAGTTGCTTAATTTTTTACTGAAAAAACAGAAAGGCACATTATTTGGCAAAGGGAATAAAGTGGAAATTATTAATACAATAGGTGCCTTAATTCATTCAGGAGATGATGCAAAAAATGTCATTTATCAATATAAAAAGTTATATAATAAGGACCTTGTCAGTGAATTAAAAAACCTAACTTCAAGTTATGCAGAAAAAAAAGAATTCCTTGATTCTTTCATTATTCACAATATTGTAAAAAGTGAATACCCCCATGATTTGCTAATTTAAAGAAAATCAATCGCTATTGATTTTTATACTCATAAGAGAAAATGACTTTTATCATATGTGGCCTTAAAATTGTGGGCTGTATAGGTACATCTACGTACATTTTATTTAAATTTGCTCGAATTTTCGTCAATCTTAAAAATTGTACTAATGAGAAAAAAAATAGTAGCAGGAAACTGGAAAATGAATAATACCCTTGAAGAAGGGATCTCCTTATCTTCTGAAATTGTAAATATGGTAGCTGATGAGGTTACTGATGATGTAGAACTGGTTCTTTGTACTCCTTATATTCACCTGAGCAGCGTATCAAAAATTATTGGTGATGCCCCAAAAGTATCGTTAGGTGCTCAAAACTGTAATGATAACCTGAAAGGAGCTTTCACAGGTGAGATCTCTGTGGATATGCTTAAGTCTGTTGGTGTTAAATATGTGATCCTCGGTCATAGCGAACGACGTGAATATTATCAGGAATCCAATGAATTCCTTGCTAAAAAAGTGGATACCGTTCTTGCTGCAGGCCTTACTCCAATCTTTTGCTGTGGTGAAGCCTTGGATATCCGGGAAAAAGATGAGCAATACGATTTTGTAACAAATCAGCTTACAGAAAGCATATTCCACCTTTCACCCGAAGATTTTAAAAAACTCGTAATTGCATACGAACCAATATGGGCTATCGGAACAGGTAAAACGGCTACTCCGGAACAAGCTCAGGAAATGCATGCCAAACTCAGAGCACATATTGCAGGTAAATATGGCCAGGAAATTGCTGACAGCATAAGTATCCTTTATGGTGGAAGCTGTAACCCGGGTAATGCAAAAACTTTGTTTGCTCTTGAAGATGTTGACGGAGGGCTTATTGGTGGTGCTTCCTTAAAATCAAGAGACTTTATTGATATTGCAAAATCATATTAATCAAATGAATACTAAATACATCAGGAGAATTTTATTGGTAGTGATGGCATTGCTGCCATGGAGTACTCCTGATGTTTTTTCCAACCACCCTGATCAGATCGATTTCTGCCAGATATATGGTGCAGTGTACGTAGATCCCGATCCTAACCGTGCCGACTACAAGGTTTTTGTCGAAGATGATGAAGCTTTTTGTGATATAAAGGTATTTAAAGCTGACAATAGATTGTTTGCTGATCGGGAGGGTTTGTGGTATTTTACAGATAAAGAAGCATTTGCTGATTTTACCATAGGCTATGTTGGAAAAAGAGGATCAGCTGATTTTACCATTTTTTTAATTGACACAGAATCTTTTGCAGGCTGTAACTAGATCATGGAAAAATACTTCGTTCTAAAAATAAATTGCGAGGAATCGATAACCGACATCCTCATCGCTGAGCTATCAGGACTTGATTTTGATTCTTTTGAGGAAACAGATCATGGCATTGATGCCTACATTTCCGAAGATCTTTACAATTCAGATGCTGTGGAAGAACTTTTGAAAAGGTATCATCTGAATGGCCCTGAAATTGAAGAGATGGCTAAAGATACAAACTGGAACGAACTTTGGGAAAAAAATTTCGATCCGGTAAATATCGATAATAAAATCTACATCAGAGCTCCTTTTCATGCTTCCCTATCCGGGATTGATCATGAAATAGTGATCGAACCGAAAATGTCATTCGGAACAGGACATCACGAGACAACCTTCCTAATGTCCAGACAAATACTTACGCTTGATCTTAAAGAAAAAGATGTGCTTGATGTGGGCACAGGAACAGGCATCCTATCTGTTTTAGCTCATCAATTGGGCACAAAAAGTCTGATTCTAACAGATATTGATGATTGGTGTATCGGGAATGCGCATGAAAATATGGATCTGAACCAGGTTAAGGATTTCCGGATCCTAAAAGGCACCATCCAAAATTTATCTCTGTCAACACGTTTTGATGTCATACTTGCTAACATCAACAAAAATATTCTGCTGGAAGAAGTGCCATACTATTCCGGGTTGCTGAAGCCAAAAGGTTATCTGCTTCTCAGCGGATTTTACTCAGAAGATGAAGAAGCAATTCAAAATATTGCCCGTCTCAATAATCTTAACCCTGAACATACTGATCGTAAAAATAACTGGTCTTGCATGCTTTTCAGTAAAAAGTAAGTATAATCTTCGCTTTTTAATTACGTTATAATGTTTAAAATCTTATGTGCTTGATTTTTAAATCATTCATGTATAATGTTGTATGACAATAATTATTAAATTGTCAAATTCTCAATTACTTTTTAAGTATGAAGAAATTTGTAATTAGTGTGGTTGTATTTTTCTGTGTTCAGCAATTGGCCTGGTCGCAGCGGGTGGAGCTTTCAGATACCGTAAGCAGATTTGGTGATCAGGTATCTGCTTTGTTGTCGGATACGAAAAATGAAGAAGCTGTTAAGATTGGAAATGACTTTAATGCTTTATGGTCGGGATCCTTTTCTTCTTCACAACAAAAAACGATCATCGATATCGCACTGCGCATGCAGGACAGACAGTTTAATCCGGTACCTTACTTCAGGGATTTCTTTGGCGTTATTACCTCCGGAACAAATAATGTGGGCATTTCAGGTAGTAAAATGGATAACTTATTAAAAATGTTGTCCAGATCACTGGAAGTCAACACCGTGAAGAATTTTAGTCGCGAATTGGTAAACCTTCGGATACTATTCGAAAAGGAGGCTTTACATTTTAGTAAATACAACAGCCTGTACATCTCAAACGCTGATATGGATTTTGAATTCGTTGAACAGGAAGAAGCCATTGAAGAACCGGAAATTGTTGAAGAACCGGAAGAAACAGAGGATGACTGGGGTGAGGATGACTGGGGAGACAGTTGGGGAGATGAAGTTAAGGATGAAAATGACACAGAAGATGTTTGGGGCACCCCTGATACAGGTATCAATTGGGGTAATCAGAATGAAGATGAACCCGTAGAAGAAGAATCGATTGCCCTTAGTACCTATACATATTCGGAAGAACCATTGCCTGAAATAAAGGGCGCTGTGGTTAAATTTAACAGAGCTGACTTTACCATTACAACCTATTATGACTCAACTACTATCTCAGGGACCAAAGGAAGCTGGATGATCAATAAATATACCTTTGTAGGTGAGGGGGGGAAATTTGACTGGTCTTCAGCAGGTATGGATCCCGATCAGGTATACGTTAATCTTTCCGAATACTGCTTTAATACACGTAATCCGTATATCCTGGCCAGTAAGACAAAACTAACCAACAGAGAGAAATTTAGCGGAGAAATAGAAGGATTGTTTGAGTTTAAAAGTGTGAAACATGACGGGCCTGATAAAGCTGCTTATCCAAGATTTATGTCCTATGAAAACAATATAAGACTTGAAATACCTGAAGATAAAAATCTTGAATATATAGGTGGTTATTCACTGTTAGGAAATAAATCAGTAGGTGCCTCTGCACATGGGAAAATATCACAACTAAACCTGACGACGGAAACAGGGCGAAAATTCAGAACATCATCAAAAGAATACATTTTTGAAGACTCCATTATTACTGCTTTTCATACCAATATCACCATTTATCACGGACATGATTCTGTGACACATCCTTCCGTGAAAATGCGATATTACATTGGAGATCACCGTTTTATGGCTATAAAAGAAAAAGGTGGCTGGAACCTGAGACCTTTTAACTCCTCTTATTACAATATGTCTATTGAAGCTGATCTCATCAACTGGGACATAGAAAGTGATAGTATGGATATCTCTATTATGAATGCACGTAGTATGCTTCCTGCATATTTTAAATCTACCGACTACTATGAGTTCAATGAGATCAAGGAAATGACGGGAGTATACAAATTTAATCCATTATTTGTAGTCTATAATTATGGTACAAAACATAAAACACGAAAATTTTATGTGAGTGATCTGGTTCATGAACTCAAGCTGAATGAAAAAGCTGTGCGCGGAGCGATGATGCACTTGTATTACCTCGATTTTATTGATTATGAGGAAA
>JBNKDZ010000061.1:0-2476 GCA_050288525.1 Cyclobacteriaceae bacterium | reverse complement strand
TTGGCAGATGCTGAATAATTGAACTTACCTTCAAGTTTTCTGTAGGTAACAAGGAATTCCAATCCCTTATTACTGATGCTTCCTTTATTCAATACAGGGAAGTTGTCAAGATAACCGTTGGTATACGAAATAGGAACATTCACCAACATATCTTCTGTTTTCTTATCATAGTAGTCAGCTGTAAATGTAATTCTGGAATCGAAAAGATCCAGATCAAGACCAATTCCTTTGGAATACTGGCTTTCCCATTTCACATCCGGGTTTGCTGGATTTAATGGCAGTGCCCCTGTTACTTTAACATCATTCAGATAATACCAGATCCTGTCAAAGCTTACAGTACTCTGATACTGAAAGTGTGCGATATCCGAGTTTCCTAACTTACCATAGCTGGCTCTAAGTTTAAGATCACTGATAAAATCCACATTCTGCATGAATGCTTCCTGGCTAATTCTCCATGCTGCTGAGAATGAAGGAAAACTACCATATCTGTTGCTGCTACCGAAATTTGAAGATCCGTCACGACGGAAGTTAGCTGTGACCATATACTTACTATCGTAGCTGTAGTTGATCCTTCCCAGCACTGAATACATGGCATATTTATCGAGCGAAGAGCCTACTGCTTTTGTTGACTCATCCATTGTCAGGCTCAGGATCTGTAGTTCGGGACTTGGAAAATCCGAAGCAGAGGCATTGAGTGATTTATACTCTGATTCTTCTGAAGTAATACCTACCAAAGCACTAATGTTATGCTTTCCGAAATCTCGGTCATACGATAACGTATTTTCATACAGATACCGGTTGTTTTGAGCCGAACTCATACTCAGGTCATCTGTAGGATTTGACTGATACTGTCCGACATAGTATTCCGCGTCATAATGTTCTTCCCGGTTTTTATACATATCAACACCGAAGTTGAACTTATATTTTAAACCCGGAATTATCTCAAGAATACCCCAGATGTTTCCGTTTATACCGATAGTTTCATTTTCGTCTGTATTGTTGTATGCTGTTGCCAGCGGGTTTCCTGTGTCTGTACCGTTTCCGGCTCCACCAAAACCCGACTCGCTTAACGGATCGTAGATCGGCATGGTAGAAGACCATTTTTCAGCCTCAATGAAATCCATATCACTCCAGTTATGTCGGTCTACACCAACCCTGAACGTCTCACCAAGTTCCAGTTTGCCAAAATAAAAGTTTGAAAGGAACTGTAGTGCATATTTTTTGGTATTGTCTTTAATAATAAAAGATTCATCATCCGAATAGGTTGTGTTCACTCTGAATGTTGCCTTTTCATTTCCTCCGAATATGGATAAATTATGTTTCTGGTATTTACCGGTTTGCAGCAAGGCATCAAGCATATTATAACCTTCACCAATGGCTTCAGGATCAGACAATGCTTCCAAATAATCCGTTCTGGTCGGATCGGCATTGTACATTTCTTCATTTATCAATTCGGCAAGTTGCTGACCATTTAACAAATCAACCTGGTTGGATATTTTTTTCAATCCAAAATAGCCATTGTACTCAACATTGGCCCCTCCTGACTTTCCACGCTTTGTGGTTACCAGGATCACCCCGTTTGCACCTCTTGCACCGTAAATAGCACATGATGCTGCATCTTTAAGGATCTGGATACTTTCAATGTTGTTCTCATCAGGAACCACACCACCGATCATTCCATCGACAACATATAACGGGTCAGTATTGTTGATTGAGCCAACACCCCTGATCCGTATTTTATCTCCTGTTATTTGTACACCCGGTACTGAACTTTGAAGACCGGCCTGAAAACCTCCGGGACCTTTTGAAACTTCTTCTGTCGAAAGTGTTGCGATAGCTGAAGAAAGGTCTGCTTTTTTCTGAGTACCATATCCAATTACCACTATTTCCTCAAGCGATTTAATGTCAGGCATCAAATACACATTTATTACCGTATTCGTTCCAACCTGAACCTCCTCAGTCATATATCCAACTGAGCTAAAAATCAAAATTGCATTTTCATCCGGGATTTCCAGACTGAATTGACCGTTTGCATCGGTAATGGTACCTATCATTGTACCTTTAACCACAACGTTAACACCTGGGAGCCCGATATTATCCTGTCCGTCCGTAACTGTACCAGTCACTTCAATTGCCTGAAATTCAGCTTCTTCAATAACAACATCTTCTTTTTTTGAAATTTTAGAAACTGAAATGACATTGTTTATTCGTCTGAATTTAAAATCTGTTTGTTTCGAAATGGATAGCAAAACATCCGCAAGTGAACCAGAAACATCTATTTCAACATTCCTGTTCATATCCAGTCTTGACTTGTTATACGAAAACCGGAACCCTGTAATTTCTTCCAGTTCGGAGAAGACGTTTTCCATCTTCCCTTCTATCTCCAGATTTACATAAATCTCGTTTATGCTTTTTTTATTTTGTGCTTCTGTATCTCCAGCAATTATCAAACTGTAAAAAACACACTGAAGTAATA
>JBNKDZ010000060.1:0-4603 GCA_050288525.1 Cyclobacteriaceae bacterium | reverse complement strand
GCTTATGTTCAGCAAGATGAAATGGCAGATATTAAGAATGGTATCCAACAGAATGAAACTATGTTAATGAAAGATAATGCTAAGTGAGCCTTTTATAAAAAATGACTTCCACTTTGCATTAAACACAACCTATGGCGAGTCTTTTTGATTTGCTATTAGTTAATTTGTCTGATATCTGTTTGGATATCATGTGAATTAAATGTTTACCATCGTAACCATTTTATATTGCTGTGCGGAGTACGTTCATTTATTATGTCTGTATTTAACGATCCGTACATTTTCCTGGGTAATCAGACCTTCCTGCACGGCTTCATCAAGAAACGGCAGAATTTTCTCAATATTTTCATCCAAATCCACTATTTCAATAACAAGCGGCATATTTTCAGATAAACGGAGGATTTTTGATGTGTGGATTCTGCTTCCAGCCCCGAATCCCATAATCCCTTTAAGTACAGTTGCTCCGGCCAGATTCAGGCCCCTGGCCTTTTTTACAATGACCTCATAAAGTGGTTGCCCTTCATACTCATCCGATTCGGAAATGTATATACGCAACAACACGCCGTTTTCAGGTATTTTCATGGCCTTACTATTTTAAATAATGTATTAAAACCTTTGATAGTGTAAATCCTGAAATGACCAAGAGTATCCCGGCGACATTGCTCACCAGTATATTCAACAGCGCAAGCCTGATCTCTCCGTCCCGATACAGATTCAGCGTCTCCAGCATAAAAGAGGAAAATGTTGTAAATCCTCCCAAAATACCAACAAAAATGAAGGTGCGAATGTTTGGTGATATTTCGTATACTTCAAATATACCCCATAACAGCCCGATCACAAACGAACCGACAAGATTTGCAATCAGTGTACCTATCGGAAATGTCCAGTCGAAAACCCGGTGCCCGAAGCCGGCTACCGAATAGCGCAGGAACGTACCTAAAGCACCACCTGCCATCAGATATAAGATTTTTAGCATAATACCTTCAAAACAAATGAAAAGTTACCGAAAAGAAAAATACGGAACTGTGTTTACTCAGTTAAGTTGAAATATATCTTGAGATTTGTCTACTTTATATCTAAACAACTAAACGAATAACCATTAAGACACAATCAGGCAAATAATGAAAAGATCCTTCGACGGCTGTCCTGAACGATCGGGCCGGTTTCCCGGGCAAAATTCCACCCCTGCCGCCACCATTGTTTCATCAGATCGGGTTTGAACAGAAGCGGATTGTCCGATAATTCATCCGGAATAAAGTAGTAATTGATCTTTACTTTCCGGTCTTTGCCATGCAATCTGGATATATCGATGTCATTGACGGCGATCTGGTTCATCATAAATCCGAAGACATTCAGGAATGTGTCAAAGGAGTTCCGGGATGAGATGTGGTTGACTTTATTTTTCTTTGGATGCAACACCACAGCATCGATCTCGTCAGCTCCCATGTCAATCGCTTTTTTGATCGGCACAAAATTGCTGAATCCACCATCCGCATACTCAAAGCCATCCTTCACCACCAGGCTCATAAACGGGATCAGATTGGCAGATATCCATACCCATTCGCAAAAATCGTCGTAGGTATTACGTCCTGAATGTTTGTATTCTACGTTATTGCTGCTGATATTCGATACCGTAACCACCACATCCTTCTCACTTTGTCGCAATATTTTAAAATCATCTTCCGTAAAGCTGCGGCGGATAAGTTTCAACAAATTCCGGCTTTCTCCAAGGGTCTTTTTATTGCGGAGCAGCCTTTTCAATACGTTCAGGTGGTTTATTCGTGTCTTATATTCCCCAAACCTGTTTTTGTAGACTAAAAACGGACTGATATTAAAAATGGACTGTTGTTTCACAGAAGTAAACACTTCTTTGATCTTATTGATCTTTCCAATGGATATTAAGGGAATCAGAAGACTGCCGGTAGAAGTTCCCAGAAACAGATCGTAGTGTTGTTGTTGTTCTTTGATCAGATATTCAGCGATACCTCCGGCGAAGGCTCCTTTATTTCCTCCTCCTGATATTACTAAGGCTTTCATAAAAAATGTCGTTGTATTTACCTGTTAATTACTTTTGGATGGTTTAGGTGATATGCCCAAAATCAGTATTCCTTATATGTGTAAGGTTTTGGAGGAAAAAGGAACAAGGAGTAAAGAACATGGATTTGCATGGGGCACAGAGCATAGGGCTTAGGGTGAAACTTAAAAATTAATCTTTAAGTGATAATCGATTTATGATTAATTTAATATATTTTAGTATAATTATATTTTTTATGTCTAAAATACTGAAAAATGAAATGTCCTGCTTTAACGATAGCCTTATTATTCATAACAATGATTTCTTATGGTCAAAACTATTTGGATAAAATAGCTGATGATGCTTGTGCTTGTATAAATGATATCCCTGATACTTTGAATGGTGACAAGATGACTTTTGACCTCGGACTATGTATGATCAATGCCGCTGAACCATATTCCAAACAATTGAAAAAAGAATTTGGATTAGAAATTAATTCGCCGGATTTTTCTCAAGGAAAAGAATTAGGTGGAATCTTAGCGATCAGATTGGCGGCAAGATGTCCGGAAAAATTAAAAAGGGTTGTAAATAAGGTGAATCAAAACCGCAAAGACAAAACGAAAGTCGAATCTGAGATTATTGAGGGACAGTTAACCGGTATTGATGGAAATATTTTTTTAGAGTTTTCACTAAAAGATGAAACCGGAAAAGTATCAAAATTTTACTGGTTATCCTTTATCAAATCAGATATGGAATTAACAACTGAATATAATTCCTTATTGGAAAAATATGTCCGGATCACCTACCGTTCCGAGGAATTTTTTGATGCCCGTATTGGAGAATACCGGATGTTTAATATTATTCAGGAATTTGAGGTTATTGAAGAATGATCTGCGCAAGGTTACGTGAAATGCTCAGAGAATCGATATTTTGGGTCAACCTTAAAAAAGCAGTCTTTGATGAAAATCGGCCAAAGGCTGCTTAACTAAATATTGATTTGGAGTTTACAAAGTTACAATCTTGGATCGACCATTTCACTTTCCAGAGCCAGAACACCAAAAACACATTCATGAACAGCTCGTAAAGGTTCTCTTTGGACGAATCGTTCCAGAGCTTCAATCCCAAGGGCAAATTCACGTATGGCAAGCGATCGTTTTTTGCCCAAACTCCTGTTTTTCAGCAATTTCATGTTTTCCGGTGTTGAATATTCAGGGCCATAGATGATCCTTAAATACTCTTTGCCCCTGCATTTAATTGCAGGCTGCAAAAGACCTTTATCTCCATATACAATAAATTCATCCGGTTTCACTACCATCCCCTCTCCTCCTTTTGTAGTAAGGTCAGTCCACCAGTCAACTGCTGCATTAATTTGATTTTCATCATTCAAATCAACCAATTTATAGGGAGTTTCAATTATTAATCCCGCACTATGCTGACAAATTTCATTTATAGAAGTAATATGCCATTCATGGCTCTTATTACAATATACCTGTCCTTCAGTTGCAAGAATATGAAAAGGGGCAAGCTTCAAGTCATTCACTCCATTTACCGACCAGCAATATTGTCTGTATGCATCTTTATATTTTGATATCATCTCATCTTTTTCCCTGAAATGTTCCAACAATTCATTTACCCCTTCAATCTTTCCTGAATCTGTTTCCTCAAGGCTTGATATGACTTTTTCCAAAGCCATGGAAGCTGATGTGCCAACAGCAGCATACTGATCCTTCAGCAGTGCCTGAGCCTTAGCTGACCATGGCATCAATTCAGCATCGAGACATACCCAATCTGTTTTAAATTTCTCCCAAAATCCTGATGAAGTCAGACTATTTCTTACATTACGGATGAAGTCATGTTCGACTTGATTGCTATTAAAAAAGTTTCTACCTGTTCTGGTATAACATTTTCCTAATGTGTCTTCTTCTAAGCCAAACCGGTCCTTAACAACACTATTATCCTTACAAATAACAAGTATTATCCTTGATCCCATGTGTTTTTCCTCACAAATGATTGTGTCAATCCCCCTGTTTTTATAATATTCGAAAACTTCTTTCGGATGCTCAAGAAAATCATTATGCGCACTGGTTTCAGCAGGAGACATTGTCGGGGGCAGATAGATCAACCATTTAGGGTTAACTGCAAAACGACTTAAAACCTCAAGTGCTGCAGCAGATTGACTTTCCTGAATTGTAAGATTATTCCTTAACCGGGTCTGAATAATCCTTTTACCAATAACATCCTCTATTTCAAGCACATCGTCATATTCCTGTTGATGTGTTAACAATGTATCTTTTTGTGTTTCGATTGGCTTCGCTGGTTTTGAATAAACATCTTTCGCAACAACCGACACAAACGTTTCTTCCGGATATTGTAGTGCCGTTAGTTTGCCCCCAAAAACACATCCTGTATCAATATCAATTGTATTATTCAACCATTGTGGTTCATATACAGGTGTATGGCCGTAAACAACTTTAGCCTTCCCCCTGTATTCACTGGCCCAGTTATATCTGACAGGTAAGCCAAACTCATCCGTTTCACCGGTTGTTTCACCATAATAGCAGAAGTTCCTTACAGCTCCACTGCCTCTACCCT
>JBNKDZ010000059.1:0-11106 GCA_050288525.1 Cyclobacteriaceae bacterium | reverse complement strand
TTAAATTTCAACCTTTTTTCTTCGGAAGGGATGCCTTTAAAATTTTCTATGCTTATTAAAAAATCCTGGTCAACAATAATTTCATATTTCGTCAAATCAACTGTTAGAATTTCTTTGTTATCCGGAATCGTAAAATAAACTGGTTGATGCAATATGTTTTCAGAAGGAAGTAAACCATCCAACGAATATATGTTTACCCGCACTTCAGTTTCGAAATCATGATCGGACAGGTTAAATATGAAGTCTTTAAGCACATATTTCCTGTTTTTCCGGGGGATATTAATTCGCAGTCCTATTTCAGAACCAAGAAGTGAATCAGTACGGATCCTTTGTTTGTCATTATCTCTTATCGGATTTCCAAGATATACGATCTTTGGTTTTTTACCACTTATTTTCACCTCTTTCATCTCATATACTCGTGGCATTAAGGTTAACCTGACTTTACCATCTCCCAAAGAAATATTTTTTATATCCCTGATGAGGTAGCTTTTAGTATTAAACCCGATGCATGATATACGGAGGCTGTCATTAATACAATTTGCAGGTATATTCAGATAAAAATCACCATTTACATCTGAGACGGTTCCAATGTTCTTATCTGCTATTCCAATATTAACAAATGGTATGGGATCGCCGTTATCATTTAAGATCTGCCCTTTAAACTTCTGGGAAAAACCCTGGATAGCTAAAAAAAAAGTGTTCCGAATATAAGATATCTCATTAAAAAATTATTAGAACATGTTCAATACAGTATTTGTGACAATTAAACCAGCCTTCCTTAAACTTGTCATATCAATATATTCAATTACATCGTGTATTGTATGATGTCTGCTTTCTTCCGCATTAATATCAACAATACACATATTGGTTGAAGGAACTCCTATGTACGCAAAAATTCTGTGATCTGATCCCATGCCACCAACAGGTGTGATTTTTATATTTAATTCTTGTCCTGTATTTTTTATGCTACTACTTAACCATGATGGAATTAATGTTGGTTTATTTATGTGAAACTCATGTCCGGATGCAATCCATTTACCTTCAAAGTCACATTTTGCCAGATAATTAAATGATAAATCGTTTTCAGGTTCACTCTTTTCAACACCCTCTAAGGCAATGAAGGCCTCTCCGGATTCTCCAACCATATCTATGTTAAAATTAAATAAACAATTACGTAGTGTGTCGCGATATTTTTCTATGTATGATTTTGACCCCAGCATACCTTGTTCTTCTGCTCCGAAAGCAACAAATTTTAAGTTGACTGGTATTTCACTACAATTCTCATAAAAATAACGGGCCAATTCAATCATAACACCAACACCGGAAGCATTATCGGTTGCACCGGGCCCACAATAAGAATCCCAATGTGACGAAATCACGATTTCCTTTTGAGCTTTTGAATTAATGGAAGCAAGAATATTGTAGGTGGTAAACTCTTTGATAATACCAATATCATTTAATTCGATATCAATATTTTCAAGGTTCTTTACTTCTTCAAAAATTGTGTCATTAAGAAATACAATCGATAGGGGGTTTTTATTTTCAAGTTTCCAGAATACAGCGGATTCCTTTGTGACAATAACATTTTTGGTTAAATCAGGAAGGCTATCATATGAAGCATCAGGGTGAAAGAAATAAGCTTTTGCTTTGATGTCTTCTGCTTTGCTATAGGGATTATTAGATATTTTTTCAAACGGATATGTTTTATCTCCTATTTTAACTCGTTCGTTTTTTATAATATAACTTTTGTATTTAAAAGTATCCAATTGTGTTTTAAGGCCAATTGACTCAAATTCATGTTTAATATAGGTAACTGTCTTTTTTTCAGCTTCTGTTTCAGCAGCACGTACACCAAATCCACTTAGGTTTTTAATATGTGTATATACGTTATTCTCAAAATCCCGGGGTAGAGGGATATATTCTTGTGCTTTACAATGAATAGCTATTGAAATAAAAACAAATAATATTGTGTTTTTCATCTGATTGAAGTTTTTATATAAACGTATTTATCAGTTTCTGTTTTAATCATTTAAAAAAAATACGAGCCGCCAACCGGGCTTTCCATCATAAAATTAAATCGTTGATTGGTAACTTTTGATCCTCTAAGTTTCAAATAGTCTTTATTCTTTGTATAAAAGTCAATATGATCTGGATTGATCTGAAGTTCAACTTTTTTATTGAAAATATCTGTTGCTATTTCCGGTTCGGATCTTTTATCCGGTTCGGTTTTTTCAGTTAATCCTTTTTCCTGATCAATTACCCGAATGCCTCCTCCATTCCATGGAAAATAATAATACTGAGTCATAAAACCTGCAATATCAGGACTTATCCAGGATGGTTTTAACCAATCATGATTGAGTGAAAACACCACCTGTCCTTCCTTTACGTCCACCAATTCTTCATAGCTATCAAAATCATATGAATTGGCCCCGACGATCAGTGTGTTTTTATTGGTTTGTTGAGGATCATATGCCTGAGCTTTGACTCCAAGCTCCATGCCGGTGAGGAGCCCAAGAATTTTTGAATCCCTGTCAGGCAGGAACACCACGTTTTCAATTACGACTTCCAGAGCTTCCAGGTATTGTTTTAATTTCAAAACAATTTGTTTTATCGATTCATAACTTCCCCAGGAGGCCACATACCTTCCTCCGGCTACATAATCATCCGACTCTTCAAAAAAATCTAAAATCACATCTCCGTATTGAATAAAATGCCAGTCACGAATGTGAATTTCCGGATCTTTTATCAATTCATATCGTGATAACAATTCAAGCACTTCTTCTACTTTTTGCCTGGCGACGATCACATCATCCTGGTTAGGCTCCTTATCCAACACCGACATCAATTCATTCAAGCCTTCTCTTACTCCCTGGGGTTTGCCTTCAAGTATCCGGAGTTTACACCAAAACCAGTAATTCCAAAAGTCCTTTTTCGGATGGTTTTCTTCTAAGATCTTAACGGCTTTGCTGATTTGAAACCTTCTGGCATAAACGATAGAAAGATCGTGAATGGTGTCTGTATGGGTAGGATCGATTGAAACTGCTTTTTCTAAAAAGGGCGTAGCCAGATCGTAATAGCCAACATCATAGAAGTGGGTGCCAAGATTGTTAAAGGATTCAAATTTTTCGCGATGTTCTAAAGCTTTTCTGAATAATTCTGCTTCATCTTCAGCACCAAGTTTTTCGAGACATTTGATTGCCAACTCATAAAGAGGCATGCAATCAATGTCTTTTCGAAATCCGCCGGAAAGTGTATTTAACGAATCCTGAAATTCATTTTTTTCAAATTGTTCTTTTGCTTTCAAAAAATCCTCCATAGCCGGAGATTGATTTTGACCTTTAGTTTTTAAAAAATTAAATAGTTCCATTTGTTGTTAAAATAAATAATAATCGCAAGAATGTCTATTTTACATAACCCTAAGCCTTATGCCTATCCATTCGCTCCTGCGCAATCTTACCTAATGCACTATTACCTTCAGCATACTTAAGATTACACTTCAACTTTGTAATCCTGATTTTACGATCCTTCTCCCTAAGTTCGATATTGTAGCTTCCGACGACTGTCCAGGTATTGTTGCCCGAATCGTTTTTTAGATAATGAGAGGCTGTCACATAACAAAACACCCATATAACATTTTGATCTGTTTCAATCTGGTAATTACCTAATTGATGGTGTGTACTATCAAAACCAGTTAAGATCCCTTTCCATGATTCAATGATCTGATCAGATGTCAGATTAGCCGGTTCTCCTCCCAGTAAAGATGTATAGTCCAGCATAACAACATCATTAAATAAAACACGAACCACATCCAAGTTTCGTTCATCTACTGCATTGAAAAACGTATTAACGGCTTCAATAATCGTAATTTTGTCAATATTTTTTGATTTTTGATTAATGCTATGACCTTATGTACTAAGCGTATAAGTTAGCATTTTTATGGATATTTTTCATAGAAAACATCATTTGTAGTACGATGCCAAGCCACAAACAGGTGAATGGCAGATAATATTTTACTTGTTTAATCTATCATGGATTTCTGAATTCCATTGCCTCATCATTAAATGCTTTTTCCAATCCAAATTCAAACATTCGGGCCACCTTGCCTTTACACAAATTACATGTCCCTTGAATAAGAATGTCATTCAAATCTGTAAGGAAAATTTTATTGATGGTAATTCCTTTTGTACATGTATCACCACATTGTACACAAAAAACACTTGTGGCAATAACCTCATCAAAAAACTGCTTTCTCTGCTCATTAAGCAATCTGGCTAATTGAAACTGGTTAATTTCTATTTTAGGAGGTCGTTCCATTTTTTATTCTTTGTTTTTACTTTCAAATCAACGTTATCTAATTTCTTATTCCAATTTTTTGGGTTGTTTTTAATGTATCTGTTAATATGTATATGCAATAGGTTGTCACGAATGATATGATCATTGAATCGTGATTGCCATGCAAAATCGG
The DNA here is from genome assembly GCA_050288525.1 of Cyclobacteriaceae bacterium. GTDB lineage: Bacteria > Bacteroidota > Bacteroidia > Cytophagales > Cyclobacteriaceae > JBNKDZ01. Next base: position 6,641 of record JBNKDZ010000059.1, on the reverse strand, counting down.
TATGGATTTTACGGGCATGTTTTGTCACCACAGATTTATATGAACCAACAATCGACGACAGCGTATTTTTCCCCTGGTTTTGAAACCGTTTTTGACCGATGGTTACGTCATCACAATCACAATATTTGTTATTGCCATTATACGGTTTGTCAATAACAATAATTCCATGAACATGATTTGGCATTACGACAAATTCATCCAATGTGACGAATGGGAAATATTCGGGAATTTCCTGCCAGAATTTTTCGGCCAATTTTCCGATTTCTGATAAAATCATGTTGCCATCAATGATATCTCCAAAATAATGTCCCGATTTTGGGTGCATATGGTAATAAAATAAGGGGCATTCCATCCATAATCCCAATTTTGCAAACGGATGGATTCTATCCGGTATTTGTTTTTGTAGGTTGTCAATGTAAAAAGGTTGTTTTGTCTAAAAACCACCAATTTATAGATCTTCAACCATTAAAACAATTATTCCACCAACATCGCTGCCCCAAAAACCCCTGCACTATCTCCTAATTCCGGCTTCAGGAATTGGGTGTCAAGTCGGTTGTTGAAGACGAATTGTTCTGCGGATTTCACACCTTCAGTGTAGAGGTATTCAATATTCCCTACACCTCCCCCGAGTATAACGACATCGGGGTCGACGATGTCGATGACGACGGAAATAGCTTTGCCGAAAAAATGAGTCAGCCGGCGGATGGTGTCAGTGGCATGTTTGTCATTTCCAGATTTGTGCAACTCGACGATCTCCTTCAGTTTCTTGTCCATTCCGCTTACAGCAGTGTAGTATTTCTGCAGGCCCGTACCTGAAATGACCGTTTCGACACATCCGGTCTTGCCACAGTAGCATGGACCCCCTGAGTCGTCGAGGTGGTTGTGGCCCCACTCGCCGGCGATGCCCTGCCGACCGTTGATGATTTTGTCGTTCACTACCAAACCGCCTCCTACGCCAGTGCCCATGATGACACCAAACACTACTTTAGCATCGATCCGTTGTGTTTTTACAACACCCAGCCGGGTTTCTGCAAGAGCAAAACAATTTGCATCATTGGCCATCTCAAAGGGGATCTGTGTCAGATCTTCAAGGTCTTTCTTCAGAGGCTGGCCGTTCAGACAGGTGGTATTGCTGTTCTTAAGAGTTTGCGACAGCGGATCCAGGGTACCCGGAGTGCCGATACCAATCCTTTGGGGCCGTTCACCAACTTCCTCGCTCATCATATTGATAAGCTTTTTTATCTGGTTGAGTATGTGGTGATATCCATGTTTTTGTTCGGTAGGCACACGCAACCGCACGCGAACATCCTGACTATCTGATGAGTTCAGAACGACGCCTTCGACCTTGGTGCCTCCCAGGTCTATTCCCCAAAGCATAATGTATTATTTTTTCTTAAACAGATCTTTAAATGATTTTTTCAGATTATCAGATGATTTGTCGATTTCCTTTTGCAGGTTATCCTTGACTTCTTTTTCTGCCTGCTTTTTCAGCGTGTCCACTTGCTGCTGAACTTCTTCTTTCTTCTCTTCCACCACTTTTTCAGCTTCCTGCTTCACCTGCGTTTCAACTTCTTTTTTCGTCTCCTCCACCTGTGATTTTATTTCCTGTTTAGCCGTTTCCTGTACCGTCATTGGTTTGCCGTCCGCAGAGGTAGCGCCTAACAGGTTGAACTTAGGCTTATCGTAAGTTCCTCCGACACCAATGTTCAGCTTCATCTTCGAACCGGCAGCAGCTTTATCACCTCCGGTAAATCCGGCTATAAGGCTGTTCACCTGCTGTCCGAGTTGTCCTGCGTCCACTTCAGTATTTACGACGTAATCCAGAGAACCGTCTATGCCGATGCTGCCTGATATTTTGGCGGGATTGTCACCGATCTTCACTTCAAACGGATTTACATGTCCTCTGCCGTCCTCAATCTTCGCACTCATGATCACATCTTTGAAAGACATTTTGTTGGCAGACGAAGATTTGGCATCGGTTTTCAGGAAACTGGACAACCCGGCTACCAGCTTGGTGTCGGTCATAAATGCCTCGGTGATTTCCAGCAGTCCTTTGCCATTCATACTGGTGAATTTTGGTGTAAGATCCTGGTTCAGCAAGCCGCTGATGTTAAAGTCAGTCGATACATCTCCGCTCATCAGCTGTGCCATAGGTGCAAACATTTTTACGGTATTGAAAGCATTGAATGCCTGTGGAATCGACACTGACTTGACTTTCATTTTATAATCAAATGCCGGCTTGTCAATATCCTGGGTGTTGTATGTCCCGTTGATGACGATGTTGCCTCCAAGCATGTCAAAGCTCAGGTCCTTCATGTTGAGGATGCCATCCCGTACGACGAGCAATCCTTTAGCATTTTGCAGTTTCAGGTTGTCGTAGTAGATGGTCTGGATCGATGATACAAATTCGAAATCGACGTTTTTAGGTATCTGTATCACTTCCAGGGCCATGGTATCCTCCACTTCTTCAGTAGGTTCGCCGGTCATCCATTCGTTTACATCGATCACTTTTGAAGTGAGGTACATTTTTCCCTTTAGCAACGCATTTTCCTGGAACACGTAGTCTATGTAATTGTTGATGGAACCTTTTACAGCAAAATCACTACGGCCAATGGTGCCTGACATAGAGTTGATCTCCATATTTTTCGGAGTGAAGATCACACTGGAGGCAGGAATGTTCACACCTCCGGGTAGTTCTTCGCTCGTATATTTGAAATTCGTTAGTTCCACAGATCCCGAGGTTGGCAGGCGGTCGTACCGCTCAGCTTCCACATCCGAATACGTTCCTTTGGTAGTGATGTCGGCTGCCACATGACCGCTGTAGTTCATGCCTTCCACAGGATATATTTCGGAGATCACTTCGAGGTCAAGGCCTCCTTTTACTTTCAGGTCCCAGTTGTAGTTTTCGAAATTGTTAAGCACCAGGCTTCCGGCAAGCTTGTCTTCACCCATCGTAACAATAAAATCGTTGACTGTGAGCATACCATCCTGCATTTTGCCTGTTTTACATGCCGCTTTAGCGACGAACGACATATTTTCCAGCGCTTTCGGGAAGGTATCAGATTTGACATATCCTTCTTTCATTGACATATCGGCTTCAATGGCCGGAATGATATTACGGATCGAATCGTATACACCGTCGGCTTTAAGGTTCAGCTTGAACAGCCCGCGCATGGTCAGACCTTCCATTGGGAACATCGTGCTGAGTTCTGCCAGGTTAAGACTTGTGCGAAGGTTGGCTTTCATGCTGTAATTTTTCAGGTTACGTATCAGAAGGGAGCCGTCAAACGGATTGCTGCCCATGTCGAAGTGCATCTGTTTGATGTCGATCAGCGTATTATCGATCACCCCGTCTTTACATTCAACGAGCATATCGATGTTGATGTTACTGATCGGTGTGGGCAGGTCGGGGTATTGGATATTGCCGTTTTTGGCAACCAGGGCCACTTTGTATGCCGGCATGGAGGTTTCACTGTAGATACCTTTAACATACCCGTCGAAATTCATTTCACCTTCAGCTTTTATATTTTCATATCCTTCGGTATACACACCCGGAATGAGCGAGTAAAGACTTTTTATATCACTGTATTGAGAAGCAAAATAAATGTCCATGTCAATATCTTCCTGTGGCATGGCAATATACCCACCAAAAGAAAGTCCGAAGTCATTTACTTTCAGAAGGTTTTCCTTAAAAGTAAACTTAAACTCCGGCATATTGATGTTGATGGTTACATCCGCCATGGTTTCCTGGCCATTGAGGTAGGATACGCCATCATATACGACAAAGGTTTTGGCTATTCTGGTGTAGGTTTTAAGATCGTAAATATCCAGGGAGATGTCGCCACTACCTTTATGTTCGAGTCCCTGAAACTCCCCATAGAACCCCATAGATTTGTCATCGTATTTGATGTAGCCGTTTTCGATCTTCCAGCTTTCGATGGAAAGATTGAAGTTTGACGTTTCGGTTGTATCTTCTTCAACTTCTTCTGTCTCTTTGGCGATCATGTAGTTGGCCGTTCCGTCTTCAAGGACCTTCACATAGATTTTAGGATCGATAAGGTTAATGGAGTTGATCTTGTAATTATCTCCAAAAAGGCTGAAGAGGTCAATAGAGATGTTAAAATCACCTATATGGACCAGGGTGTCTCCTTCAAACTCCTCGGTGCCGATTATTCCGAAGTCAGCCATTGTCACTGTTGGATTCGGGAAGTTCTTGAACAGGGTCAGCCCGAAGTTGTCCGGGTCAAAATAGACTTTGGCATTCAGATTTTCATCGAGAGATTTGTTAATCTGTGCCTGAATATCGTCTTTAAACAAAACCGGGATCAGGACAGCTGCCAGTAAAAGAAATGCTATGACCGAGGCAAAAATGATGATGAACTTTTTCATGAGTCAAATGTTTTTGTGCATGATGAAATGTGATCAACAGATACCTATTTTGAATATTTTATGTCAGGATTACCAATTGACAATCCAAATTACAATACTATTCAATCATTTAAAACCTATAAATCAACAAAAATATTACGCGTGAAGTGATACTTAAATTACCTGAAATATCTGATTATGCTTCAAATTAGGTTTACGACCGGAATTCTGAGTGATCCGGATGAAAAATCGGCACTTGACATCAACATTTGTTCGTTGCACTGAAATATAGAGAAGAACAATGATCAGAAATTCATGATGTTTTCAGAATATTCTGACCATTGTTTCCTCCTTTACATTTTTATTGGAATTTAGAAAAGCAAAACAAGGCATCCCTGTTTGCCGGATTTTTTATTCATATCTCAGACTTTCAACCGGATTTCTAGAGGCGGCTTTCCAGGATTGGTATGAAACTGTTAACATGGCAATTACCAATGCCATCAGGCCTGCTATAGCAAAGATCCACCAACTTAATGTAGTTTTGTATGCAAAGTTTGCGAGCCAATTATCCAGGATGATCCATGTTAACGGCGTGGCAATAAATAGTGAGATTATGATCCAGACAATAAAATCGCGGTTGAGCAATATCAGGATTTTAGACGTCGTTGCGCCGTTAACTTTTCGTATCCCTATTTCTTTCACACGGCGTTCAGTAGCATAATGAGAGACTGCATAAAGACCCATAAATGCCAGGAACAAGGCGACTCCCATACCGATCGAAATAATGGTTGAGGCAGCTTTTTCTGTCTTGTATAGCTGATCATAATCTTCATCCAGAAAGTGATATTCAAACGGGATATCCGGATTGTACTGATCCCAGATTACAGAAAGAGATTTTATGACACTATCATGTTGACCGTTTGTTTTGATCAATATCGGGTTACTCCCATTTAACTCATTGAGGCTTAAAAAGATCTGTGGGTCTACCTTCAGGTGTAATGATTTTGTGTTGGCATTTTTTAGTACTCCGGCAATTATATACTGTTGATCATTGCATTGGATTTGCTTGCCTACCGGATCCGACAACCCAAGGCTTTTTACGGCCTGTTCATTTATTAAACACTCATGGCTGTTTTCTTGTCCTGGTAAAAACGGATTTCTTCCGTCAACGACCGGGATTTGCATCATATCGGCATAATTATCCTTCATTGAGCAAATCTCCATAATTTTTGATAAAGAAGGATTGTCAGCTAACGTAACTTCCATCCCATTGTTCCATTCATTTGGAAGACAGTTTTTAGCCGTTACCTCTACCACATTCTGGTTCCTCAGTAATTCTTCCCGGACTACGTCATAATTCCGTCTCATATTGTTTGGGTAAATGTAAATGATTTGATCTTTATTGAATCCAAGATCCATATTTTCAACAAAACTAATTTGCTTCCTGATCATGCCGGCTGAACTGATCAGGATTATTGATGCCACAAACTGACAGATTACCAGTGTACGCTGCAGCAAAGTCACTCCTCCTCCTTTAAAACGGTTCCGGATTATGGACTCCGGATTAAACCGGAGCATATAAACAACCGGGAACGTGCCGGAAATAAATGTTGTGATTAAAAACAGTGTGACGGCAAACAAATAAAACCTGAAATCGGTGAGGCTAAACGTTAAATGTGTGTCTGCCAGATAGTTGAAGCCAGGTAGTAATATGGCAGTCAGGACTATCGCTATTAGGGTAGATATGAGAATATAGGATCCTGTTTCGATGTAGGAAGACAGAAACAGGCGGGTTCTGGAACTACCGAGTATTTTTTTTACGCCAATTGATTTAGCTCTTAAAAAAGAGGTCGAGATAAACATATTGATGAAATTGAAACTGGCGATAAGCAAAATAAGTATAGCCAGCGAAATAAATATGAATACAGTTCTACGGTCACTGGTAATAACACTATCGAACCGGAATCCAGGAGAAAAGTGAATGTCGGTAAGAGGTTGTAAAAAATGCGTGATTTTAAATTTCTCATACATAGGGAAATATTCGTACGTCATTGAGGAAATCTGGTCAGCCAACATTTTTATGTTAGTCCCTTTTTGCAGCAACATATAAATCAGAAAACCATCATTATTTCCCCATCCGAAGTTTTCATATTCCGATCCGATCATGGGAATAATAATATCATACTTAATATGTGAATTCTCCGGAAAGTTTTCCATTACGGCACTCACATGATGCTTTTTACCAAAGATACCGATCGTTTGTCCTATCGGAT
>JBNKDZ010000058.1:0-8476 GCA_050288525.1 Cyclobacteriaceae bacterium | reverse complement strand
TTGATTTTTGTTGGATTAAAACCAATTGCTTCTACAGCGTCAAAGCTTTCCTTATAGTTGTAGGAATCATTTGATTCAGCATCCTTGTATAAGTCATCATATAATGAAATAAACTCAATCGAATTTTCATCATACGATTTTACTTTGAGGATAATTTTGTCTCCGGCATAGGTTTGAGGATTTTCATGTTTAATGAATACATAATAATCACCTGTTGTCGGATATTTGATTAACATCCTGGTTTCGTCCACACGGTTATAAAAATATGCTTTGTCATTTCTTTTTTCTTGTATCCCTGTCAGAATAAAGATGAATCCGGCCAAAGCAGCCAGTAATAACAGGAAGAAAGAATACCAGGGAGTGCCCGGAGTACCATGTTGTTCAATAATGATATTTTTGAGATCTTCCGGCATCTGGTACATATTCTTGTCCCCGGCCTGCCGCATTACCCATAACTTACCTATCGGGAAAAAAGGTATCCAGAACAGATGCGCATAACGTTGTCGTATCTCTAACTTTACTTTAGCCGAACCTTCCTCCTGCGGAAGACCTAATTCTTCAGGAGTATATGATTTTATAAGAAAATTATTGTGCCCGTAAACAATCATGATATAAAAAATATTTTAAAAAACTAAACCAGATGTCGATCTGACATCATTACGACATAATATACATTTTTTTAAGCAAATATAGAATTTGAGGGAATATAATTGAGTGGAAAGTTAAAAGTAAAAAGTGGAAAGTAAAAAGATTCAGGTAGGCTTGTTTCTTCTCTTCTATTTTTTACACACAACAACAAATTCTTTTGAACTTTCACCTAATGGATTTTCCTGATAGTCACCATAGATCCTGTAGGATCCGAAATCCGATCGTTCTACCAGATGTTCCAGTTCATATCTGAAGAAAAAGCGTAAAGGTATATCACTTTCTTCTATTCCCACACCTTCCTCCTCATCCCATTCAAGTTTGAAATGTACATGTATCAACTGATTGATGAGGTCGGGATATGTGGTGGCATACCTTCGCAACAGTTTACCTGGTTTGTATTCACCCTCAAAGTCTTTATGATCCTTAAGTCCGCTGATCAGATAATTAAGATCAGGAATAAATGTATCAAAAATAAATGTGCCCCCCGGATTGAGATGTTTGAAGACATTATTTAATGCAAGTAACTGATCGTTTTTATTCAGGATATGCATGATTACTCTGAAGGGAGCAATGATCAGATCAAAAGTAGTGTCAAAATTAAAGTTGACCATATCCTGCAAGCTGATCCGGTGATGGTGATCCGGGTCAAGTTTATTTTTCAGGATATTAATCATTGATTCACTTACATCAATCCCATAAATATCTGCTCCGTTATGTAGCGCTTCTATAAAAAACCGGCCGGTGCCAACACCAATTTCAAGTACCTTTCCGTTGGTGTTTTTAATTTGTTCAAGAAACCATGTATTGTCTACACCATCCCGGAGATGATGGTAAATAAGATCATAGAAGCGGGCAAATTGTGACGGGTATTGGACAGACATAAGATTTTATTGAATTCGTTAATTCTATTTATTTTTTTAAAATAAAGCATAATCAATATAGGATTCAATTATCCATGTTGTATTTTTTATCTTGGAAATGATTTTTGTATTACCTATCTTTGCATTCACAAGTCAATTTTTAATAATTGATTTATACAGAAGGGTGGAGAGACAGGCTCTGTGAAACCCTAGCAACCTGGTGGCAAATGCCAAGGTGCTAATTCCTGATTCCGGATATTCGGATGAATATAAATTAATTTGTATGAAAGGAATCATTAACAACATTCAAACGTATCATTCAATCCCTTTAAAAGGATTGTCATTCATTATTTCTTACGGGAAATACCTCAGCCATTCTATGTATATGTGCATGCGTAACTGCTAAACTGGTAAGGGTATCTGTTGATCAGGATATCGAAGTTTAGCAAAGAGCGTACCCTGCGCTTAATTCAGGTTAACAATGCAAGTACATATATTAATAAAAACCAAAAATTAACTAAAAATGTCAAAACAATTAAAATTTGAAACACTGCAACTTCATGCAGGCCAGGAACCGGATCCGACAACAGGATCAAGAGCAGTGCCAATCTATCAGACCTCTTCATTTGTATTTAACAACTCGGAACATGGAGCTAATTTGTTTGCCCTGAAAGAGTTTGGAAATATTTATACCCGGATCCAGAATCCTACAACGGATGTACTGGAAAAAAGGCTTGCTGCCCTAGAAGGAGGTGTAGGCGCTCTAGCTGTATCCTCCGGGCAAGCGGCTCAGTTTCTTGCTCTAACCAATATCCTTCAGGCAGGTGATAACTTTGTAACAACAAGCCATTTGTATGGAGGGACGTACAACCAGTTCAAGGTTCAGTTTAAAAGGATTGGAATAGAAGCACGTTTTGCTGAAAATGATACTGTAGAATCATTCGAAACACTTATCGATGATAACACCAAAGCCATATATCTGGAATCAATCGGAAATCCGGAGTTTAATGTGCCTGATTTTGAAGTTTTCGCTCAGCTGGCCAAAAAATATAAAATTCCTCTTATTGTAGACAATACCTTTGGAGCTGCCGGATATCTGGTCAGTCCGCTGCGTCAGGGAGCAAACATTGTTGTGGCTTCGACGACAAAATGGATAGGCGGGCATGGCACAAGTATTGGAGGTATCATTATCGATGGTGGTAATTTTGACTGGGGCAACGGCAAATTCCCGATATTTACCGAGCCTTCCGAAGGGTATCACGGATTGAAATTCTGGGAAACTTTCGGCGAGGGTAATCCCTTGGGACTGCCCAACATTGCCTATATTATCAGAGCACGGGTAGAAGGTCTTCGTGATTACGGCCCATGTCTGAGTCCTTTTAATGCCTTTTTGTTTTTGCAAGGGCTTGAAACCTTGTCGTTGCGGGTGGAACGAACGGTAGCCAATGCGCTGGAGTTGGCCAACTGGCTTGAACAAAGTGAATATGTTGAGAGTGTTAACTATCCGGGGCTGAAATCCAGTCCGTATCATGGGGTGGCCAGCAAGTACCTGAAACGAGGATTTGGAGGTGTGCTGACGTTTAAAATTAAGGGTGGAAAAGAAAACGCATCACAACTGGTGGATAATCTTAAACTGGTGAGCCATTTGGCGAATGTAGGCGATGCAAAAACACTCATTATTCATCCTGCATCAACGACACATCAGCAACTAACAGAAGAAGAACAATTAAGTTCAGGAGTCGAACCTACCTTGTTGAGAGTATCGGTAGGGTATGAACATATTGAAGATATAAAAGAAGATTTTATACAGGCGTTAAAAAAAGTTTACGCCGTAAAGTAACAACATAGGATTATGGTAGCAAATAAGACATATCAGTATAATAAGAAGTTCGAACTGGAATCCGGCAAACAGTTGCCGGAACTCCAGTTGTACTACACAACATATGGCAAACTCAACAAAGATCAGAACAATGTGATCTGGGTATGTCATGCTTTTTCAGGCAATTCCGACTTCACGCAATGGTGGAGCGGCCTTTTTGGTGAAGGCAAACTATATGATCCTAACAAACATTTTGTGGTTTGTGTGAATATGATCGGTGGTTGTTACGGGTCTACCGGACCATTGTCTGTCAATCCCGAAACAGGTGCCCCATATTATCATGATTTCCCATTAATTACCAACAGCGACATGGTACGCACGTATGACCTTGTACGCGAACACCTGGGGATACAGCATATCCATACAGTAGTTGGGTGTTCGATGGGTGGACAACATGCCATCGAATGGGCGGTACAAAAGCCGGAACTGTTTGATCATCTTATCGCCATCGGTGCCAATGCTATTCATTCACCATGGGCCATTGCTTTTAACGAGACCCAACGTATGGCCATTGCTGCCGATCAGACATGGAAGGAAAGTCATGACCAGGCTGGTATTGAAGGGATGAAAGCTGCCAGGGCAGTAGGCCTTTTGTCGTACCGAAACTATGTCTGTTATACCAACAAACAAATGGATACTGAAGACAAAATCGATGGTTTTAAAGCTGCCGGTTATCAGAAATACCAGGGAGAAAAAATGGCACAGCGTTTTAACGCCTTTTCATACTGGTTTATTTCCAAAGCTATGGATACCCAGAATGTAGGTCGTAACCGTGGCGGAGTAGAAAAAGCATTAAAACGAATTAAAGCAAAGAGTCTGTTCCTTGGGATCGATAATGATATTTTATTTCCGATAGACGAACAACGCTATCTTGCAGACCAGGTAGAAGGAGCCTTGTTCAGAGAAATAGATTCTGTATACGGTCATGATGGCTTTTTGCTGGAATTTGAAAAGCTTACTGAAACAATCGGAGCGTTCTATTCAGCTGTTGCCTTTAACAGAAAGACAGCCTGATTGAATCAACTCAATTATTTTTTATCCACTTATCTGATTTACCAGCCTTCCTGAGGTGAATGGATAGGGTATAATATTTTTAAAAGTCGACATCTGCCTGAGTTAGTGTAAATTCTTGATTGTGCATTTTTTTATACTATTTTGAGTTCCCTGATGACTTCGGACATATATGGAAATATGATTTAATTGTGCAATCAAGATGCGATGAATTGCTTCTCTACCTGTTATGCCACTAAACCTGCGTCAACTTTGTATTTTCCATCGAGACTTTTTATCGATGCCGGCAAATGATCCAGAATCTCTGCCTTTAATTTTTCCAGCAGATCGGTTTTTACAAAGCTGCGTGATACAAGTAAGCTAATCTCTCTGGATGGTACCGGTGATTCGAACTCATACAAAAAATCTTCCTGCTCGGAAGGAAGATTCAAAGTAGCCAGTTCGGGTATGATGGTGACTCCCTGCTGATATTCCACAATACGCATGAGAGATTCGATCGAGTTGCTTTCATAGCTGAATCCATGATCGTGGATTGGAGAGGCATTTAATTGACATACATCCGACACCTGATCGCGAAAGCAATTACCTTCATTGAGGAGCCATATGTTGTATGCTGACAGATCGTTAACGCGGATCTTTTTATTGTGACGCATTCTTTCCCTGTCGCCCGAAGCATAAATAAAGAATTTTTCATAAAACAGCACTTTTGTTATAAAGTCATTTGAACGGATCGGTGTTGACAGTATACCGACATCAAGTGTACCTTCCCGGAGCTGATGAAGGATCTCAGAGGTTATTAATTCGGTAATGCTGACCTCCAGCTTTTCATATTTGTTTATAAACTCTTTCAGAAAAATTGGTATCAGATAAGCTCCCAGGGTCGGAATGATCCCGATTTTCAGGCTGCCGCCGATCCCTGAAATAAAAGTCTCCATATGTGCTCGGGCACTGTGTACCTCTTTAAGGATCCTGTCTGCATAAATCAGCATCACCTTTCCTGCTTGTGTAAGCACCACCGGTTTTTTAGACCTGTCAAACAACGGTACTTCCAGCTCTTCTTCCAATGCCTTGATTTGTATGGTCATCGCCGGTTGCGAAACAAAACACTGAACAGCTGCCTTCGAAAAACTTCCTGTTTCAACTATGGCTTTGAAATATTCCAGTTGTACAATGGTCATGTTATTATAAGTTTTATTTATGGCAAAATAAAAACAATTAATTATCATTATGAAACAGCTTCCGTTAATTATAATGAAAGCGAAACAAAAATTAATGAACCATGATACTTACTAAAAACGCCATATTACTTGATAATGACAAAGTTGAAAAGTTAACAGAAAAGCTGAATGAAGTTCTTTCGGACTTTCAGGTATACTATCAGAACCTTAGAGGTTTGCACTGGAACATAAAAGGAAAATTTTTCTTCAATCTTCATGAAAAGTTTGAAGAGTACTACAACGAAGCAGCCGAAAACATTGACGAACTGGCAGAAAGAATCCTGACGCTGGGAGGCACACCACATCATACCTACGAGGATTACCTGGTGACCACAAAGCTTAAAGCGGTTAAAAACGTAGGAGATCCTGATACTGCCTTAAAAGTAATTGTCGACAACAACCAAAAATTATTAACCGGCCTGCGAGAGGTATTATCCGTTTCTGATGAAGCTGATGATGAGGGCACCAATGCTTTGGCATCCGACCTTATCAAGACAATCGAAAAACGATTGTGGATGCTGGGCGCAGCTTTACAACATACCACGTAATTACCATATACGTTGAATGAAGAAGGTCCTTAACGGGCCTTTTTTTATAGGTTTTTCTCAATAAGATCAAAATCCCTGTCCTTATGCAAAACTTTTACAGCATATTGGGCAATTACAAAATCATTGCTTTTTCGGATACGTATTCCCTTTTTCCTAAGCTTTCTGTATATTTTAACTGCATTAAGTGCAGCTTCTATTGCATCATCATTTAATATTTCAAATAAAAAAAAATATTCTTTAATTTTCCGGTATTGATGATCTTCCCTGATACCCTGTAGTATCTCCTGAATAATAACAGGACATCCAATTCAATATTTGTTCTTTTATGCATGATGTTCGACGATTACACACATTATAAACTTGATTTCCTATTAATTTCTCTTATAAGACCTTATTTCTTTCTATTCAACAAAACCTCTATCTTCACCAGTTCTTCTGTAGAAAAATCCTTGTTTTCCAGTGCCAATACATTTTGCTTCAGTTGTTCAACCGAACTGGCTCCCACCAGCACAGAGGTAACGGACTTATCCTTTAGCAGCCATGCCAGGGCCATCTGACTAAGTTTCTGATCTCTTTTAATGGCGATCTGATGCAATTCATGGATAACGGGTAGCTTTTCCTGTACCTGTTCGGGGGTCAGAAAAACAACCGGACGAGCAGCTCTTGAATTATCGGGTATTCCTTTGAGATATTTGTCTGTCAGCATACCCTGCGCCAGGGGCGAAAAAGCAATACAGCCCACTCCCGCTTCACCAAGAACATCCAGCAATCCGTCTTCAGGAGTACGCTCGAACATCGAATATTTCGTCTGGTGTATAAGACATGGGGTGCCCAGATCTTTTAAGATTTTTATGGCTTTAGAGGTAAGTTCAGGAGGATAGTTGGATATCCCGGCATAAAGTGCTTTTCCTTGTCTGACCACCTGATCAAGGGCAGACATGGTTTCTTCAAGGGGTGTATCAGGATCTGGTCGGTGGTGATAAAAAATATCCACATAATCCAGTCCCATGCGTCGCAGGCTCTGATCGAGACTGGCAATGAGGTATTTTCGTGATCCGAAATTTCCGTAAGGTCCCGGCCACATGTCGTATCCTGCTTTGGTGGAAATGAGTAGTTCATCCCGGTATGGCAGGAAGTCACCTTTCATGATTGTCCCGAACACTTCTTCGGCGGATCCATAAGGTGGCCCGTAATTGTTAGCCAGATCAAAATGGGTAATCCCCATGTCAAAAGCTGCCCTCACGATATTTCGTCCGTTGGATGTATTGTCAATAAAACCGAAGTTATGCCAGAGTCCGAGGGAGATGGCAGGTAGCAGAATACCGCTTTTTCCACAACGGCGGTATTCCATATAGTCATATCTTGCATCCGAAGCTTTGTACACTCCCGGATTGTTGATTTCTGGAACATTCATGATTTTGGGTTTTGTTGAAAATCACAATTATGTGATCTGTTATTTAAAGATGTTTTTCAGCATGGTAGGAAGAACGCACCAATGGTCCCGATTCAACATAAGGTATGCCTCTTTTCAGGCCTTCTTCACGGAACATTTCAAATTTATCGGGATGTACAAATTCAGCGACCTCCAGGTGTAGCTTTGTAGGTTGCAGATACTGTCCAAGTGTCACGACATCACAGCCATGTTCGAGCAGGTCGTCCATCGTTTTAAATACCTCGTCATCTGTCTCTCCAAGTCCGAGCATGATCCCTGACTTGGTTCGTTTGCCATATCCCTTGATTTTTTTAATCTGATCAAGGCTTCGCTGATATTTGGCCTGAGGGCGAACCCGTCTGTAAAGTCGTTCTACTGTTTCAAGATTGTGTGACACTACCTCCTGACCGGCGCTGATCATCCGGTACAGGGCGTCCCAGTTGCTTTTTACATCCGGAATTAGTGTTTCAATCGTTGTCTCAGGGCTCAATTGTTTGGTCAGCGCAACTGTCTGATACCATATTTCGGCTCCCTTATCCTTCAGTTCATCGCGGTTGACAGAAGTGATTACAGCATGTTTTACCCGCATAAGTTTAATAGCTTCGGCTACTCTTCGGGGTTCATCTTCATCGTACTCCGGAGGTCTTCCGGTAGCAACGGCACAGAAGGTACAGCTTCGGGTGCATACATTGCCAAGAATCATAAAGGTGGCTGTACCATTTCCCCAGCATTCTCCCATATTCGGGCAGTTTCCACTCTCACAGATGGTGTGCAATTTATATTTATCGACCAACCCTCTTACCTTCAGATATTCTTTTCCTACCGGTAGCTTCACTCTCAGCCATGAGGGTTTCTTACGCACAGAATTATCATTATTTACC
>JBNKDZ010000057.1:0-7025 GCA_050288525.1 Cyclobacteriaceae bacterium | reverse complement strand
AACGGTTACCAGTACTCCGGAAATAGGATTTCCTTCTTCATCGGTTATCTTTCCCTCTATTACTCTTTCCTGAGCTGAAATATTATTCCAGATAAATAGAATAAGAAACAAAACACCCAATCCATGGTTCATAATCATTTTTTCTGTTTAGTTGATCAACTCAATTTTAAAGCATTGGGAATTTAATGAAATATACACTCATCACCCATTTCTATTTTAATACTGTATATTCCATTATAGTAAATAACAAATCACAAAATGATTTGTTTTTTGGACCTTATTCATATCAATCCGCCTTTTGCAACAACAATTTCTACTTGAAATGTACCTTTCTTTTGACTTTGGTTGTCTGAATTCACCAGATTTACAATTTCAGGTTAAAAAAAGGAAGTATCATTTTGTACTTCCTTTTTTTAATTTCAAATAATCTTTTTACCTCATATTGTTACTTTAATTCCGGCATAAATCGCCCTTCCCGGAATTGCTGGAATGGTACTCCCACTAAATCCTCCCCATTCATACTTAAAAACTTCTTTATCAAAAAGATTATCCACATCAAATAATATTGAGAATTTTGATTTTGAATCAAAATTTAATATTTCATTTAATTCCAACTCGCTATGCAGGTTTAATATATTGTAAGCTTTATATTCTGGATTTACTATTCCTAAGAATTTTTCATCCGGATCTCCCTGATATATATTAAAGAAGCTTATCAGGATACCATTATTTGTTCTGACACTTGCTCCACCTTTGACACTAAGGTTTGCAACAGGTGTTACATTACTGTCATCACCACTGGTATTTGTCTGATACGAAACCGATCCGGTAAAATATACATTCCGGTTTACATAGTATTTGCCTTCGAGTTCACCTCCTGTAAAGTCTACACTTTGGAGATTGGCATACTCTCTAGCGAAACCTTCTCCTGTAGGAACGGGCTGAATTATATCCTTCATCATGCTTTTGAAAATACTCAAACCAAACTGGGTTTTTTCTCCCTGATAGTTTATTCCAATATCAAAAGTTGATACCTTTTCAGGTTTAAGATCTTCATCTCCATACAATCCGGCTTCAAAATTCATATACAACTCATTAATACTCGGAGCTCTATATGCCTGACTATAAAGTGCTTTAAGGCTTAATCGGTTATGGGGATTCCATATTACACCACCACGAGGAACAATATTTAAATCCATTTCACCATCTTTATTTGCCTGTACACCACCAATAAATTTCAAATTGTTGAGTAGACGATAATCCAGCTGAGCATATAATGCAATACCTGTTCTGTTACCTTTCGAAATTTCGGAAACATTTTCGGGATTCTGAATATCAAATTCAGAACCATTTATATTATTTACCAAACCACCAATTGCAAGTTTTGATTTTTCAGATAAGGTTATATTGTTTGTCCACTCTGCGATGAAATTTTTACTTTTTCTTTTTGAAAGCATTTCACCCAAAAGCTTGGTATACGCATACGTTATATTAAAATCCATAGCCCAATTATCACTTACGGAAGTATTATATCCCAAATTGGTAAAGATCTTTTCATTTGTTACATCATTAAGTAACTGTGTGCCTAAGGTATGCCATTGATTAAATGTCGTCTGAATACTTAAACCCTTATATCCTGCTTTCAAAAATATCCCTGCACCATAATCAGGAATTTCAAGATTTACTGCACTATCCTTTAATACCCCAGTAGAAAAATCCTGGTAGATAAATGGAACATCCCATATTTGTTTTTTATGATATTGTCCGGATGCTACAATATTGAAATCATCTGTTTTCTGAACCAGATCAGCATATGTTCTGAATCCGTTTCCTGCAAGACCGGCAATTGACACACGATTTTGATCAGCCTTATCTGTAATGATATTAATTACTCCTGAAAAAGCATCTGAACCATACAATACCGAGCCCGGACCCCTGATAACTTCAATTTTCTCAACTATACTGACAGGAAAGGTTTTTAGCACTTCACTACTGTTTCCTCCTTCCTGTATTTCACGGATCGGGCGGCCATTGATCAACAACAGCACATGACTTGAATTCTGTTTAACAAAATCCCCTCTGGCAATAATCGTTGTACGATTGCTATAGGGTACTGATCCACTGGAAAATCCAGGAATTCTTTCAATCACATCAATCAAGAATGTTCCTCCAAACCGGTTTATTTCATCTTTTGTCAAAACTGAAATAATTCCCGGAGCATCTGATTGCTTTTCCGCATTTTTTGATGCTGTGGTAATCTCAATGTTTAGCAGATCTTCCAGTGACATTTCATACAAATCCTGGCTCTCATCTGTAACTTTCGCCTCCAGTGTGCCTTCCTGAGCAAATGAATATGACCATAGCATTAACAGCATAATCATGGTACTCAAACTACGTTCAATTTTCATGTTATTATATTTTGTAAATAGTTATTTTAAAAGAGATGGAAATGGTTTCCACAAATACATCACAACCCAATCTCTCGCATATTCAGATATGTATACAAATCTGATAAATAAAGTAACACTCAATATTAATATTTTACCAAATTATATTAATATTGTAAGGAGTGATTAAAAAAATCATTCAAAAGAGTTTAAAAAGTAAATTTCAAACCAGCATAAATCTCTCCGGAATTTTGTTTGATATAATTACCTCTTACAACCATTGTGGAACGGTTGCTGTACACAGTTGTTGAGCCGATCAATCCTGGTATTCGTTCCAGAATATCGCTTAATGTTGTACCCCCAAAACGATCAAGTTCCTTTATAAGAACTGATATTATACCTGGAGCGTCAGATTGTTTTTCATTGGTTTTAGATGCTGTGGTAACTTCTGCATTTAACAAATCTTCCAGTGACAATTCAAAAATATCCTGAGCACTTTTTATGCATCACTACATCAATACGATTGTTTAGACCCACCAAAGTAGTGGTGCTTTGCATTCAGAATGTGAAAATAATAAGGTCGTAAAAGTTTCAGGTGACAGATTTAAAATGAAATAGCCATTATTATCCGAATTGACAGAAATATCCTTGTCTTTAACTGTTACCAAAACACCGGAAACGGGATTTCCTTCTTCATCTGTTATTTTTCCTTCAATCACTCTTTCCTGCGCAAAACCAGTATTCCAGATAAATAATATCAGGAATAAATTACTCCATTGATGCTTTGTAATCATTTTCCTGTTTAGTTGAATAACACATTCTAAAGCATTCAGAATGTCATGGATATTTCTTTCCCACAAGCCCTGTTTTATATGAATTAATGCAGACTATCCTTTTATAGAAAGTAACAAATTCTATAATTTATTGTTAAGTTAAGTGTAAATGAAAAAGTAATTATAAAGACAAAAAAAGAAGCTGCTTTTGAAACAGCCTCCTTTTTCTGCATTGTTATGACTTATAATCCGACGCTTAAACCAAAATAAATGGCCCTTCCCTGTTTGACAGGCATGGTTTTGCCTGGAGTAAGACCCCAGTCAGGCAGCCATAATTCTTTATCCAGTAAGTTGTCGACCTGAATGAACAGTGCGCATTTTTCTGTCTTCTCCCAGCTTAGCCCTTTAGCAAAGTTATATTCAAGATGCATATTCATCATGTTGTAAGAACCGGTTGTAGGATTCAGCTGTGATTTAAACCTTTCATCAAGCTTACTCTGGTATACATTAAATATGCTGACTGTAAAACCATTGTCCGAACGATATCCAAATCCCATTTTAATACCTAGGTTGGCAATCGGAGTAACATTTTCATTACCGTCCTTATCTTCATTGTTCTGATAAAGCATAGAACCAGTGATGAATACATTTCGGTTGGCATAGTACTTTCCTTCCAATTCAATTCCTGAGAAAGATACACCTTCACTGTTATTGTAAATAGGTGTTGATCCTGACCGATCCTGGAAGATGATATCCAATTGTTTTGTATTGAAATAATTTATTCCTAATTGTACTTGTTCACCCTGATAATTAAATCCTACATCCAATGTTCGGACCTTTTCAGGGATAAGATCAGGGTTTCCGTGCATATCTGGAAAATCAAGGGTTAATTCGTTGATACTTGGAGCCCTGAAGGCTTCACTATACAGAATTTTGGCATTTAACTTAGGCATAAGGTAATAGATCATACCCAGCCTCGGAACCAGACTAATATCAATTCCTTCAACTTTGTTCGCCTGCACCCCTCCTATCAATTTCAGGTTATCAAGTAACTGGTAATCGATTTGAGTAAATAAGCCAAAGCTATTCCGGCTGTCATCAGATATGTCACCTAACCCTGGTACAAACTCATTACCATAAAAATAGATATAGGATCCACCGAATACGATCCCTAATTTATCCGTCGCTTCAACGAAGTTTGCCCAGTCTCCAAGGATCTCATACGACTTGCGCGAAGACCCCGGCCATGAGGAAACATCAAATGTTGACCTTGTATAGGTTGTGTTAAAAGACATATTCCAGGAATCACTCACCTCTACATCGTATCCAAGGTCAACAAAATTCTTCGTCCATTTTGCTGTTCCATATGATGGGAAAAGAAATGCATAGTCAGCGATATAATAACCGGTTTCCCACTGGTTATACGAAGTCATGAGTCGCAGCTTTTTGTATTTTATATCTACAAAAGCAGAGGCTGATTTGTCCGGGTTCGACACTCGTATTGTGGTATCATGCGGTGTAGGCGCCGGAATGGCATAACTCCAGTCTGTTTCCCAATCATCTTTCTTCAGATACCTTCCTGCAACAACAATATCAAGCTCGCCTGATGTAACCTTTGCCTTTGCCATTGTTCCATAATTACCAGGAACACCTCCCATGCCTGTTACTCCAAACGAATTCGCACTTTCCGAATCTGTAATGACATTGATCACCGCAGAAAATGCGTTGGATCCATAAAGGACAGATCCAGGACCCCTGATTACTTCAATTTTCTCAATAATATTTACCGGGAATGCCTCATACATTTCACTCTTGATCCCTCCTTCAAGTGATTCCCGTACCGGACGACCATTTATCAACAACAAAACATGCGATGAATTAGCCGGCACCTGATCACCTCTGGAGGCAATTGTGCTTCGATCGGTCATATACACAGTTGAGCTAATCAGACTGGGCACTCTTTCCAAAATATCTTTCAGCGTTGTACCACCAAACATCTGCAGTTCATCTTTTGTAATTACTGAAATCACACCAGGAGCATCCGATTGCTTTTCACTGGTCTTCGAAGCTGTAGTGATCTCAATATTCAGAAGATCCTCCAAAGACAGATCCAACAGGTCATCCATCTTTAATGAATCCATCGTTACATTAATTACATTACTATTCTCAATCCCGATATGCTTTGTTTTCATATCCGGATGATTGAATACCAATGTTTTCACTGACTCAGGTACCTTCTCAAGAAGATAATATCCTCCATTATCTGTTGAGGTATTAATATCTGTACCTTCTGCCATTACAGTAACTTCAGAAACCGGATTCCCCTTTTTGTTTGTTACTTTCCCTTCCAACGTTTTTTCCTGCCCAAACAATGCACCATTCATGAACAGGGCTACTAAAATAAATACTGAAAATTTCTTCATACGATTTATATAAAAATGAACACCTGATTTACTGCATTGAAAATAGGTTTTACGTTATTAATTAAATTAATAATATCATCATAAATCCATTTTAAGTGCTTTATCATACAAATATTATACAATTTATTCTTGAGTATGTATAAATTGTGTTTGTGACAATGCTATTACGAATATTTAAAAAATATTATCTATTTAGTTATATTATGTTAATAATACAGCTATAATTACGTGCATTATTGCCAATGTTTCTAATTCTTTGTCTAATTAGATAGTCATAAAAAATTATTGTTGATATTTTTGGCTTTTTATTTGTTGTTTATTTTGTGTGTTATTTGTGTAATATATAATAACATTTATTATAATGTATTCATAACCTGATGCATAAAATGAAAAGAATTAAAAAAAAGCAGTTCAAGTATTATTTTAATTCCACATGAAAATCAAATTAACAGGTTAAAAATGCTTCATTCCTAAAATATTAATGTCATAATTAAGCCATCACACTTCTGAGTTTCTTTTGTAGTTTATTCCTGATTTTCCTTAATATAATAACGTTGCCACTTAATGGCTTGAAATCATTCCATTCCGTCATTTTTAAATACTCAAAAAACAGCTGTTTGTACCTGTCAACAAAATGGTAGCTTTTAAAGATCGGTTTCGTCTCAATAAAATGTATGATATAAGGATTTTCATGGTCAAACGGAGCAAAATGGTTCCAAAGCGGATCCAGGGTCAACCATTTTTTATGGAGCACAATATTCAGTGCATGTTGATCGGGCCAGGAATCGATATTGTATTTTTTTAAACAATCCAATGCTTTTTCGCCAATATTTGAATCTCTCCACTTACATGTATCAATTAATAAAACTCCTGAATTATAATACGGATCATCAGCCTGCATTCCAATTTCTTTATATTGTTTTATGCCTCCCCAGCTTCCCATGTTCTTGATTCGCTGATCAACAACCCCTCCGGCAATATGATTTTCAAGATTTGTATTCCACAAGTCGCTTATTTCATGTTGAAAGATCAGGTCAACATCCAGGTATATGACCTTTTCAATACTTCGATGTAAAAAATGAGACATGAACAATCGCGCATTTACGATCATAGGAAAAGAACTGGTATCAAAGTACATCCGAAGATGTTTTGGCCAGACAGTTTCAACAGAGATCCAATCTATTTTTGATTTTGACATATCCGTTGAGGCCTCTAGCCGGATTCTGTTTTGAAGGGATAATTTATCATCAATTATGTGAAATAACAGTATTTCATCTGTTTTATGGTTTTTTTCGATCGATTTGATCATTGCTGCCAATAGCATTATAAAATTGTTGTTGGTAGCACATAGAATATGGATGGTTGTTTTCATTAGAATTTTGGCATTAATCCGTAGTTAAATATTGCTATTTTTCCTCTATTTATCAATAGTTTTTATCATT
>JBNKDZ010000056.1:0-4190 GCA_050288525.1 Cyclobacteriaceae bacterium | reverse complement strand
AAATTTACTAGATTGATCTAAAAATACATAAGGGATAAGGCCTATAGGTCATAGCCCTACGTTTAGGCAAAATACCATACAAGGACAGTAGATAAAATTACATTTGTCGTGTAAATGTCGTGTTTTTGTAGTTGCATTGTTACTTCGTATGAAATGATATTTGCAGAAACTTTTTTAATCCGACATTAAAATGAAAATAGGAATACTAATAAGAGAATTAAGAATAAAAAAAGGACTGACTCAGGAAGAGTTAGCCAATTTGACTGAAGTTAGTACACGCACTATTCAACGTATCGAAAATGGAGAAGTTGATCCGCGCTCCTATACACTTCAAATGATTTCAAAAGCTTTGGATGTAGATTTCAGTTTATTTGTTGAAGACGAATCTACAGAAGACAAAGAAAAAAAAGCAAAAGTTGACAGATTTATTTTGGGGTTACTTCACTTAAGTGGTTTGCTTCTGATTTTTATCCCAACACTTCTAATCTGGATAAACAAAAAACATAAGGTAGATGGAATAAATAATCATTTTAAGGATGTTATGCTTTTACAACTTAGTATTTGGCTTTTTAGCATTATACCCGGTATTGGAATATATTATTTTCTTAGTATAAATAACTTCATTAACAAGGCTCATTACATGATAATAGTAGGTGTCATCATAGGTGTATTAATTTCAATTATTAACGCAGTAAATACTATTAATAACAGAACTTATAAACGCTTCCATTTTTTTAACTCAAAAAAATAGGAACATGAAACATTTAAAATTCTCAATAATCATTATTTTCACCACCATTTTTTTAACTGATTTGTTTGGACAAAAAAAATCGTTTGAACCTGGGTTCCTGTTCAATATTAATGGCATACATTGAGAAAATGAATTTTGGGTAGTTGGTGCAATTTCTATAGGTTCTTTTGTTGCACATGATTTCTAAAAAGGTTTCAGGAATTATTGAAATAAAATATACTCAAAAAGGAGGAAATTTCGAATATAATAATCCATTTAGGATACAAAGTTCTGAAAAATTAAAATTAAACTATTTTGAGATACCGATAATGATTGGTTTTAATAATAGAAGTAATTTCCCGAAAGTATTCCCGAGCCTGTCCCGACCACCATTGGGATTGAACTATATTCCGTTCAAAAACTATGTACTAAATAAGGGTTTTGGAGATTCCGGAATGTTTTTATGCCGGAAAAAGTATTGTCATTAAGATACTAATCGGAAAAATCAGGTGTCAATAGGTCGAAAACCTTACAATTTGACAATATAATTCCTTCCCTCATGAAAATGAAGGCAAAACAAAAGGCTTGAGGTTATCCGGGATTGTCGGCAGGAAACCTGATACGCGGAATGCTCCGGATTATAAACAAGGTCCTGTTTTACAGGAAGGACATTATAACCATCAATCCCAGTGAGCCTCCGGATACGTTCCTTCCGGCTTTCAGTCTTTTTCTATACAATCCGGGTTGCTTGTTGAGCTTCGGTAAAAAATCGGAGGTCTAGTTTTCTTTTAGTGGGATGATTGTCAGGGCAATGGCCTTGTCGTTAATACCCATCAGCCTGAAATAGTATCTCAGCCCATAGACCATATACTTGAAACTCCTTCGGGAAGGCGATTTGGGATCTCATGCCAGTGCAACGAGGTATTCATTGACTTCATCATCGCAAACCTGGTGAGGCAGGCATTGAAAGTGGATAACAAAGTGCGATACGCCTGCCATAGATAGCCAAAGTGTTTTTACTCTGCCCTGTGAAACTAAGAAGCATCAAATTCTTCTGTTTCAGTTGATCAAAATTCTATGCTTTTTTTGCTCAAATCCCTGAAAATTCTGATGGATCCCATAAACTACTTCAGCAAAATACTTATCCTCTTCTGACGTTGTTTATTTTGGTCAGCCTGTCGATCAATGTAAGGTTATGGATGGCTATTTCCATGGACTTAAAATAACTCGTCCTGACGTTTTCATTGTAAAAAAACGCTTCGTCTGTTACAATAGAACTTTCAGATTGACCAATAAAAGCCATAGGATAGGTAAGTAACGATTCATGTTCCATAATACGTTTACTTTTTTACATATTAAGAACCCTAAAAAGTAAAAAAAGTTGTATTCAGGATCAAAAAATATCTTCTTTTTATATAAATGGTGATTATTTAGATCAAATGGTAAAAAAATAATACTAAACTAAAATGCTGTTTAACGTAGCAATGTTAACGTTCCTTTATAGGTGACTTCTCCAAAATCAAGGAAGTAAAAATATACACCGTTTGAGCTACCTCTTCCGTCCCATTTAAAGTTACGGCTTTCAGAGCTGAATACTAATTTGCCCCAACGGTTGAATATCTGCACTTTCCGGAATTGTCTGTGGCAATTATCTTCCGGGATCTCAGGCACATAAAAATAAGCATTGTAATCGTCTCCATTGGGAGTAAACACGTTTGGAGGTAATATGTCGTAATCCACCTCCCGATCACGAATAACAAAATGTATTTCTACTGAGTCCATTCCCTGCACAGCACACTGATCATCCTTAAGTACGAAAAGCGTCGAGTAATATAAGGGGCGGAACTGATCGCCCAGAAATGAGCAATCTGTCTGCCAGTTCAGAGAAGCTGCTATCGCTCCTTGTCCGGATACAGGTTCAAACTGGATTAATCCGGTTGTGTCAGAATTTAATTTCTCCTCGAACATTTCAAGTGTTATGTTGTCATTGTCCGGGTCTGTACCTGTAAAATCCAGACTGACATCTTCACCTGCAAAAATAAAAATGGTATCCGAAACAATTTCGTCATTCACCTGTAGCTCCGGATTTCCGTTTAAAGGTGGTAGCACTTTGATCTTTAATCGTACGGTATCCTGATTATCTGAATCGCATTTGTCTTTATCATCAGCAACAAAAAACACATTAAAACTGTCTTTTACATCCAGATTTACAGTATGGCAGCTCACATCCCACGAAAAATCCTCTGAAATGTTGTTTTTGCCTGTAATATTTTCAAAGAGCATCCCATAATTTCCCGGATTAAAATCTTCACCATAGATGGTAAGTGCCAGCTCTTCATCAACATCCTGGTCTGTAGCTTCAATAAACAGGTTCAACTCCTCCTCTATCCTGATTTGAATCTCCTGGTCAGCTTCCTGACCGTTAACAGTAACCACAGGGGCATTATTTGGTGGTGGCTCAACCATTAACGAAAGCGTGAGTGTATCGAATAATCCCTGCGGACATGTATTGTCACGTGCCAATACATTTATAACCTGTGGCTGTGTTTCGGAATAAGGGCATTCGGGGAGACATATTTGTGTTGTCAAGGAGTCATCCGGCGAAGTAATAACACCGTTTGTCAATTCAATTATATCCAATGAATCACTATCGAAGTTTACCGGTAGTGCCATTAAAGATATATTTTCGTTTCCATCCATATCTTTCACTACCAGATCAAGACAATGATCATCGCCATAACCGATCGTTATAATTCCCGGATCAGGTTCATATATATCTGTTCCGGGAACCTTCACTGCAATTTCAGGTTTTTGTCCACCAGATTCACAATCAAGCACCAATAGTTGGAAGTCCCGGCGCACCTCCCCTATTTTAATACCGTCTCTGTACTCCTCACATAATACCGAAAAAACAAAAAGACCTTCTTCGGCAGGGGTAACGGTCAGAAATCCGTTCGGACTGATCTGCAGCGTCGGAGTTCCCGGTATCTGATTGTCAGTGCTGACCCCCGGAATCCAGTTTACTTTCGGATGGGGTGCAGGAGAAGGGGTTGGCAAGGGGTCATACACACTACTGTTGAGTGGTGTAACCAGTTTATATTTCAAAACATCTCCATCCGGGTCATAGCCTCTGAAATCGACAAAATACATTCTCCCAACACAGGCATAGTCACTGAGAGGAGGAAATAATTGAGGTGATGAATTCCTGAATTCTACATTATTTTTCCGAATGGGCGGAAATTCGATGTAAAAGGTTTGTCCTGTTTTGTCCGGACTTGAAATGTTGGTGATAATTCCGTTTCGGCAGCATCGCTCCCACACCATGTAATAACCTTCAGGATCACTGAAAGCATAGGTACTAAGTGTTAGGGTAGTGCTGTAAACGATCTTACGGGTGACCAATTTGTCATTTGTACAATCCGGATTGGTATATTTCAGGATGGATCGTTCCATCTTATTC
>JBNKDZ010000055.1:0-5935 GCA_050288525.1 Cyclobacteriaceae bacterium | reverse complement strand
ATAATGACTCTTCTATGAAATTAAGCGCCATGGCTGATATCGGAAGGATAGATCTCGACGATATTCCTCCGGCATCTGAGTCTGTTCTTGATATGATCAGGGTAGCATGTTATGCACACCAGATGGATAAGGCCGTATTTCTTGCCGAACATTGTATGGACAAAGGATATGAAACCACCATTAACCTGATGGCGGTATCCAAGGTGAATGAAAAAGATCTTAATGAAGCACTTGAGGATGTGGCAAAATCAAGAGTACCTGTTTTCTACCTTGTAGATAGCTTTGGAAGTATGTATTCCGAACAAATTGAAATGCTTGCTCAGAAGTATTTCAAATATATGCCCGATAAAACGATCGGTATTCATGCCCATAACAATATGCAACTGGCGTTTGCAAATACGGTTACAGCGATCATTCAAAACTGCAATATGCTTGATGCAACCATGTTAGGAATGGGTAGAGGTGCAGGAAACTGTCCGATTGAAATATTAATTGCATTCCTGAAAAATCCAAAATACCGGTTGTTGCCTATACTGGACGTTATCCAGAAATACGTGGCACCGCTACAAAAACAAATTGAATGGGGGTATCATATACCATATCTGATCACAGGAGCTTTAAACGAACATCCAAGATCAGCATTAGAATGGATGGCTTCTGATGAGAAAGATGATTTTGTGAAATTCATGCGAAAAATGCATGATTATGAAGTTGTTGAT
This sequence comes from Cyclobacteriaceae bacterium, assembly GCA_050288525.1. Classification (GTDB taxonomy): domain Bacteria; phylum Bacteroidota; class Bacteroidia; order Cytophagales; family Cyclobacteriaceae; genus JBNKDZ01. The sequence continues at coordinate 5,216 of JBNKDZ010000055.1, read as the reverse complement.
TGATTTTAAATGAAAACCTATAGATATAATACCGGCAAATATTTTACAGGTGGATTTAATATTTTTGGATATATCATAATAATATTTGGATTGATCTCCCTTATTCGGGGAGATCTGTATCTTATGGCGGGGATAGTAATGGTTCTTTTGGGAATTATATTCCTTACATCGCATTATGTTTTTGAAATATCACCGGAAAAAAAGATGTTCAGGGAATTTGTATGGGTACTTGGAATAAAAACCGGAAAGTTCCACCCATATTATAAGTTGGATTTTATTTATCTGAATGAAAACAGAAGAAGCCAGACATGTAATTCCAGGGCCAGCAGTACCACTGTATTACATACAGAATATGACGGATATCTTCAGCTCGATAATGGTGAACACATCCATCTTATCAATTCCAAAAATTATGATAATGCATTAAAAAAACTGCATACAATCGCTAAAGATCTGAATTTACTTGATGTGGTGGATAATGTAAAATAAAATTATTTTTAAATTAAAATACTGATAATCAATTCGTTGTAATAGCGGGTTGATTATTTTTTTTTATTTTAACAAAAAACGATAGGGGTAAAAAAAACTTTAGTTGTCGTCCATGTGAATTAAAACAATAACAATCTTAACATGGAAGCACAACTCAGAATAATCGTTTTATTTCTTATAGGAATAGTATTGGGGATGACCGGGAATGTCTTTGCCGGAGAGAAAGATCAAAATGATTCAACGGAATCGATACGACCATTTCAGATCACCTTCATATCGCCGTTGGGAACAAACGGTCTTGAATCATCAAAAACAATAAATCGTTTTTCGATCAATATACTTGCGGGAGTATCAGGCGGAGTCCGGGGTACAGAGATCGGAGGATTTTGTAATTTTACGAAGGGAGATGTATATGGGGCAAGCTTTGCCGGATTGGGGAATTATACCTCCGGATCTACAGATGGTCTGCAGGTAGGAGGTTTGTATAATGTAAATACCGGTCCGACCAAAGGAGGACAATTTGCAGGCATTACCAATGTCACTTCAGGAGATGTGGAAGGTGGATATTTTGCCGGCATCGCCAATGTGACAGCAGGAGATAAAATAAAAGGGGCACAGTTTGCCGGTATTGTAAATGTAGCTGAGCAGGAAGGGACACTTTTTCAACTTGCAGGAATAAGCAATGTCTCGGTAAAAGGTACAAATGGCACCCAGATAAGCGGTATCGTAAACCACAATGGAAAAGCAGCATTTGATACACAGATAGCCGGTATTGTAAATACTAGTTTTGCAGATAAAAACTGTGCCCAGATAAGCGGTATTGCGAATTTCTCAAAAAATGAAGTGCACGGAGCTCAGATAGCCGGTATCGTAAACTATACCCGGAAATTGTATGGTCTGCAACTCGGACTGATCAACGTCTGTGATTCGATAAAGAGCGGATTGCCCGTCGGTTTGATGAGCATCGCAAAAAACGGATACTACGCATTTGAGCTCGAGACCAACGAATCTTTTTACATCAATGCAACCTATAAAATGGGGGTGAAGAGTTTTTACAACATATTCACCGTTGGCGTACGCCCGGAAAAAGACAGAGTCATTTATGGCTTCGGAGCCGGTTTTGGGTCTATGATTACGTTCAATCCGATTTGGGGCATGAACATCGAAGCTACCTGTACCCATATCAATGAAGATGAATGGTGGACGAATGAAGTGAACTTGTTGAACAGGTTAAAACTGAATTTTTCACTAACTGCCGGAAAGATCACCTTTTTTGGAGGCCCGTCATTTAACGTCGAAGTCTCCAACATGAAAAACGAAGAAGGAGCATTGACAGGAAGCGCTTTAAATCCATCAAGAAGTTTTTATAAAAAACGACACTATAACACACTGGTCACACTATATCCGGGATTTAACTTCGGATTAAGACTATAAAACACACATAATCAATTAATTACCGAATCATAAAATGCAAAATAACATGCTATTAAAACCTCATTCAACGATTGTAATTATTTTCTTACTGTTAATGTTTGGCGGGACAGGAAAGACATTTTCTCAAACATTGGATTTCTATCAAACCATACGTGGAACGATACTTGATACGGACTCAAAATCTCCGGTAATCGGGGCAAATGTGATAGTTCTGAATTCAGATCCACTATTAGGTGGAACAACAGATCTGAACGGAGTATTTAAAATTGCAAATGTGCCGATCAATGAACGTGTAAATCTGAAAATTTCCTGTATAGGATATGAGGAAATATTTGTAGAAGATCTGCTCCTCAATTCGGCGAAAGAGATGATACTATCTCTTGAAATGAAAGAGTCGATGATTAAAATGGAAGAGCTCGTTATCACAGATCATGAAGCCGTTTCTCATGAAGTACTGAATGAAATGGCCCAGGTAAGTGCCAGGAGGTTTTCTGTTGAAGAGACAAAACGGTATGCAGGATCCCTGAATGATCCGGCACGAATGGTATCTGCTTTTGCTGGAAATACGTCTGATCCCGGAGGAAACAATGATATTATAGTACGTGGAAATTCACCTAAAGGTGTTCAGTGGAGACTGGAAGGCGTGGAGATCCCGAATCCCAATCACTTTGGGAGTGAAGGGGGTACAGGAGGACCTATAAATGCACTTAACAGTACGATGTTGTCCAATAGTGACTTTTACAGCGGAGCCTTTCCGGCAGATTATGGCAATGCCTACTCAGGTGTTTTTGATATGCGATTACGAAAAGGTAATGATGAAAAACGCGAATATACCCTATCTGCCGGAGTCGTGGGAACGGATGTTACCTTAGAAGGACCGTTCAAGAAAGGAAGTTCTTCCTATCTTATAAATGGCAGATATTCAACACTGGCAATATTTGATGAATTGGGCATACTTGACTTTGACGGAGTGCCCAAATACAGGGATTTGTCGTTTAAAATTTTCGTGCCGACTCAAAAGACCGGAACATTTACCTTATTCGGTTTGGGAGGTAAAAGCAATATTTACAGAGAGGAATACGACGAAGAGGATGAAGATCTTATGATCGAAACCGGTGATTATAAAGCAGATATGGGTATTGTCGGATTGAGCCATCAATATCTTCTTGGAAAGGATTCATATATTGAGAATATACTGTCATTTTCAACATCCGGCAGTGGGTTTTATGAAGAAGACCTGAACAATGACGATGAGATGGAGATGTATTATGATGGTTATTTCAGAAATAATTATATAAGCATATCATCGAATTTGCATCATAAGTTAAATGCACGTAATAAGATCCAGTTTGGTATGACGTATAAACGAACCAATTTTGATTATTATGTGGATTACCGAAACGATGAAACCAACCGTATTGAAAGAGAAGTTGACTCAAAGGGAAAAACAGGTGTATACAATGCATATGCCAGCTGGAAGTACCGTATCAATACCGATCTGACGTTTGTAGGAGGGATGAATATTATGGGATCAGAAATGAATAGTAAGCAATCTTTAGAGCCCAGAGCATCCCTGAAATGGCAATTTACGCCGAGTCAATCTCTGACAGCAGCCTTTGGTGTTCATGGAAAAATGGAGTCACTGGTAAATTATTATGCTACCGTTACTCAGGAAGATGGTACTGTTATCCGTCCGAATACGAAGCTCGATTTTATGAAAGCGCGTCATTATGTGCTTGGATATACAAATATACTAAGTCAGAATGTTTTGTTTAAAGCTGAAATATACTATCAGGACCTGTTCAATATTCCGGTTGAAGATGATCCGGAAAGCAGCTACTCCACTATTAACCAGAGTGAAGGATATGTAAATAAATCATTGGTAAATAAAGGAACAGGATACAATTATGGTCTTGAACTAACCCTGGAGAAACAGTTTTCAAACAATTATTATTTCATGGCTACAACGTCTGTTTTTGAATCAAAATATAAAGCCATGGATGGAGAGCTGAGAAACTCCAGGTATGGTGTGGGGCATATTTCCAATTTCCTTTTCGGAAAAGAGATGCATGTTTTTCCACATAAGAAAAACCTCCATACCATTAGTCTTAATACCAAGCTTACACTCATTGGAGGAAACCGGGAAACACCAATAAATTTGCCTGCTTCAATTGAGTCGGGAGAAGAGAAATTGTTTGAAGATCAGGCATATAGCAAGAAAATGGAAAATGTATTTATTGGCAATCTGGCCATTATCTATCGTATTTCATCCAAGAAAATAAGTCAGGAGTTTAAAATTGACTTACAGAATTTTATGAATCACCAGGCTAAAATAGGTCATTATTACGACGACCGCTCAGAATCAATAAAGTATGATACGCAACTCCCTTTATTACCAATTATATTTTATAGTGTGCAATTTTAGCATGTTTACAACCAGTTAATTGAAAAAAGCCCCGGATCATGGGGCTTTTTTTTTATTCCTATACATTTTATGCTCATCAGAATATCACATTATCTCACTAATTGCCTCTGTGCGTGCATTATACACAATATCCTTATTGTGACAATGTAAATTGACGATCCTGGATTAATCAGTATTCATGTTTTTATTACAATAAAATTTTGAATTTTTGGTTATTATAAAATATGATTTTAAATGAAGATTGAAATATCGTTTCTTTCGTTATTTTTGCGTAGAATTATTGATAAATGTACATGATTGACAGTCGCACCATATTAGTAACCGGTTCAAACGGACAATTGGGATCTGAGTTGAAAATTCTATCTGAGAATAGCAATGATACCTATATTTTTACAGATGTTGATGAATTGGATATTACGGATGCTTCGTCCGTAGAGACTTTTTTTAAAACGAACCACATCGATTATTGTATTAATTGTGCGGCCTATACAGCTGTTGATAAAGCCGAGTCGGATAAGGAAACAGCAGAAAAGATAAATGTAAAAGCTGTTGAGATCCTGGCAAAAGCCTGCAATACATACAATGCCATCCTGATGCATATATCAACAGACTTCATTTTTGACGGAAAATCATATTTGCCGGTTTCGGAAGACACAAAACCGACTCCTTTGAGCATATATGGTAAAACTAAGCTCAAAGGTGAAAATGTTGCTTTGAAAAACTGTGATAACACATTGATTATAAGAACCTCATGGCTGTACAGCTCATTTGGGAATAATTTTGTTAAGACGATGCTGAGGTTGGCGGATGACCGCGATACACTTGGGGTTATTTTTGATCAGGTAGGAACCCCGACGTATGCCAGAGA
>JBNKDZ010000054.1:0-10478 GCA_050288525.1 Cyclobacteriaceae bacterium | reverse complement strand
CGACATTTTAAATGATGATGGAAAAGATTACCTGATGAGGATCACCAAAAATGTCCAGCGCATGAGTGATCTGATCGATGCAATAATGATGTTATCTAGGATCTCAAGAAAAGAACTTAACACCCGGATTGTTGATATAAGTTCTATAGCCCATGAAATAGTTAATGAACTCGAAACCAGTTATCCTTCAAGAACAATTCAGATCCATATTGATGACAATCTATCCTGCTATGGTGATAAAAGCCTCATTCGTGTTATGCTGACAAATTTGATTGAAAATGCATGGAAGTTCACGTCAGAAACAGAAAATCCTAAAATTGAAGTCGGAAAAAATGAAAATAATGTTCTGTATATAAGAGATAATGGAGTAGGGTTCGAAATGCAAAATGTAGATTTAATCTTCGAAGCTTTCAAACAACTTCATTCCGACAAACATTATGCTGGTTCGGGGATCGGACTGGCCATTGTAAAACGCATCATAGATCGTCACAATGGAACAATCCGGGCTGAAAGTTCTCCTGGAACTGGAACCGTTTTTTACATAACATTAAAGAAAGAATAGCTACTCGGAAAAATCCTTTACGAATGAAAAAAAAATTAATCAAAATAAACCTGATCATCATTGAAGACTCCGAAGACGATGCCATTCTTCTATTGCGATCATTAAAAAACCCGGAATTTATTATTGAATACATTATATGTGATGATTTGTTAACTTTTGAAAAAGAGATCCTCACCGATCGGTATAATCTGATCATATCGGACTACAATTTACAGGTATTTACAGCAATCGATGCGTATAAAATACTTCGGAAAAACAACCTCGATATCCCTTTTATCATTGTTTCAGGAGCAATTGGAGAAAATCTGGCTGTAAAGGCCATGAAACTTGGAGTAAATGATTATCTCATGAAAGACAGCCTGGGAAGGCTGGTACCAGCTGTTAAACGGGAACTGAGTGAAGCATTGATCCGGAAAGAACAAATAAAGACCCAGAAAGCGCTGGAGTTTGAACGACACAAATCCAAACTACTCATTGAAAATGCGCCTATAGGCATTATAATTATTTCCAACCAGGGAAGGATTGAATACTCCAACTCCCAGGCAATGAAAATTTTTGGCGTACCAAAACAGTATACCTCGCTCAGCACTATTATTCCGGTGCTCTTTCCGGATGCTAAAGAAAGGGATTGGATCCTTGATTTCTGGGGAAACACCTTTAATCCTTCAGCAAATCTGCCCGATATAGATTTTCCTCCTGTCACAACCCCGGAAGGCACAAAAAAGTATGTCAAATTTAAATCTGCTTCAATCGACCATAATAGTTTCATTCTGATGACTGAAGATATCACAAGTCAGAAGATTTCAGCCATATCATTGGAAAACAGTCAGAAAAGATTAACCCAAATCCTGAATACTATCGAAGATATTGTAATTGAAATAATATCTAATAATGGTGTTTATCTTATCCGGTCAATAAACAAGTCATTTATAAAAAGCACAGGACATTCTTTCTATGATGTAATTGACAAGGAGGTAGATCTGATTATAAAGACCCGACCGAATATTCGTATATTTATTGAAGAAGCCATTTCAAATTCTGAAACTATCAGGTGGGAAACAGAAATAGATTTCCCTTCCGGGAAACGCTATTGGGAAAATTTTATCGCCCCTATATTTACAGCCAACAACGAACTATTTCGAATAATTCTTACTTCAAGGGATATAACAGACAGGAAAAACTATGAAATAAATTTGTTTAATAGCGAAAAAAAATATCGTATCGTATCATCTATTGCCAGCGATGCGATCTGGGAATGGTCAAAAGAAAAAAATACCATTATCTGGAATGAAGGGATTTTTTCGCTGTTTGGATACAAAGAAAATGAGGTGGAACCATCAATTGACTGGGTAAAAGCAAAAATACACCCGAATGATATCCAATACGTTGAAGAAAGTATGGAAAATATAATACGTAATGAAAAAGGAAACTGGGAAATCGAATTTCGGTTTTTGTGCTGTGACGGGAGTTATAAACAGGTAAATTCCACTTCGTATATCTTTTTTCATAACAGGATGCCTGTCAGAATTATCGGCGCCCTTGTAGACATGACGCACAGACAACAGGCAGAAGAGCTACGGATAAAGTCCCTTGTGGAGGGGGCTGATAATGAGCGAAAAAAAATAGCTGAAGAATTGCACGACAACCTGGGACAGAAGCTTTCCTTTGTAAGTATCCTACTCGAACAGGTCAAGGATAATTATGATGAAGAAAAACTGAAAAGGGCACGAGGCATCATAAAATCTTCTATTTCCGACACGAGGAACATGGCGCATTCTCTTATGCCCAAATCAATTAGCGATTTTGGTTTAAAAGATGCTGTATTGTCCCTTGTTGATAACCTGCAACTCAGCCATGATCTTAAGATCAATGCGCATCTGAATATAAAAAACAGGTTTACGCCGAAAATTGAAACGAATTTGTTCCGGATCATTCAGGAAGCATTGAACAATATTATCAAACACGCAAAAGCCAGATCCATTTTCATCCACCTGCTTGACAAAGACGGAAATTTATCGTTGACAATCGAAGATGACGGGATCGGGTTTACTCAAAATACGTCTTCGTATAAGGAAGGTATCGGATTAAAAAACATTGAGAATCGTACGTATTACCTTAACGGCAAGTGTACCATTGAATCAAAACCAGGGAAAGGCACGCTGATCCTTATTGAAATACCTGTCTGATACACGACCTCTACCCGAGGTATCGCTGCAATTGTCGGGCATTCTCAATCCGTCGCAGACGGTTTAAAATACGCTCCCTGATCTGTCGGATATAGGTTACAGAATATCCCAGTTCAGCCGCAATATCTTTTAAACTAATCTGCGTTCCATATCCTATGCCGAACGACATTTTCAGTACCTTCTTCTCGACATCATTAAACCGTGTCAGTACTTTCTCAATTTCAACAGATAACAATTGTGCATCATTTGAATCGCTAGTATGTTTCAATTCTTCCGAATAGGCCTGATAATTGTCTTCCGCTATGTGATCGACAGAATGCTCAATATGTATAATTTCAGCAACTTTTTCTTCCGGCAAGCCCATGTATTCAGCTACTTCATATGCTGTTGGTTTCCGTTGGATCTTTTGTTCCAACTGAAAGCCTGCCTGCTTTATTTTTTTATTAAGCCAGTATTTCTTCTCGGGAATACGTATCATGCGCTGTTGTTCGATCACCGACTGAATAATTGCCTGCCTGATCCAGTGTACAGCATAGGTAATAAACCGAACACCCAGGTCCGGATTGTAGGAATGAAATGCTTTCATTAATCCCATATTCCCTTCATTGATCAGGTCATTTAATTCAATATCCAAATAATTGTATTTCCTGGCTATATGAATTACAAAACGTAAATTCGACCGGATCAGCTTTTGTTTGGCGACCATATCTCCATCTTTAGCCCGTTTGACTAACGCTGCTTCCTCCTCTTCCCCTATCGGAATAAAGTTCCGAATCTCTCTTAAATAAATATTGTAAACTTCTGTTGATGCCTGAGGTTGTTTTCCCATTTTTCCTTCTTCTCGTTTCTATTATTCGAAAGGTAAATAAGGTTTATAATAAATTGTATCGTATTTAGACGCATTTGTTTTTTTAAGAAAAATACCTAGCTGTTAAATCCTGAATGTGATAATGGCTGCCAAAATAGGATTGTCAGAATAAAAATTTGGAAATATGTTTACGTAATTATATATTTGAGTTATTACTCAATGAGTTATTACTCAATGAAACGAAAAGAAACAAAGGAAGCAACAAGAGAAATGATCCTGCTTACTACCAAAACGTTGATCGAAAATCAGGGCATGTTAAATACTACGACCAAACATATAGCTGATCATTGCGGAATTGCCCATGGAACTATTTTTTCGCACTTTAACACACGGGATCTGCTTTTTTCTACTGTAATAAAACGTGAATTGATCCGTGTTGCAGAAAAGCTACACAAGCTGGATGTAAAAAACAGGACCCTGGAAGCTCTTCTGAAAGCGTATTTTCTCCTGCTAGCCAAAGAAGAACCCCTTATGACTGCATTGAGCAGAGAATTTCCTTTCCTATCCGAAGAGATAAAGAATGAGATCATAACTACAGAAACAATCATTAAAAAATTCCTGTACGATAAAATACAAGCGGGAATTGATTCAAAAACACTCAAAGCAGTAAACATTACCGTAGCGCTATCATTCCTGTTCGGAGCCATCCAGTTGTTTCTTTGCAGAAAAGAATATTATGTCAAAGATGATGAAAGCGTAATCCGGATGAAATCAGATGAATTAATCCAAACCTTTATATCTCTGTTTAAACAAAAATAAAATGGAACAAAAAGTATGTGAAAGTTGTGGAATGCCCATGAAAATGCCGGAAGATTTCGGCGGACAAAATCCCAACAATAAATATTGCAAATACTGTACGGACGAGAACGGAAATCTCAAATCGTTTAATGAAAAAATCCACGATTTAAAGAATCTTTTTATGCGCACACAGAATCTTGGCGAACCTCAGGCACTTAAACTGGCAAAAGAGTATTTAATCAAACAACCTGCATGGAAAGATCAGGCCATATAACAGAAACGTTAACCTCCATGCCAAATATCGGAATTACTCTTGCAAAAAAACTCAACAAGGCAGGGATCATGACGCGTCAGGAATTAATACATACAGGAAGCGAAAATGCATTTATCCGTATAGCGACAATCGAACATGACCTTTGTATAAATGTGTTATACGCTCTTGAAGGGGCTGTCCGGAATATTCGCTGGCATTCTCTGGATAAATCCCGCAAACAGGAATTGAAAGAATTTTACAACATGGCAACAAAAACGTAGTCCTGAAACATAACATACCAAGCAAAAAAACTCAATATTTTAATACTGAATGCATTGAAATATTGTACCGGCCGTAATTTATTTCTGCAAATTCCGATATATTAGCATATCACAACCTTATCGCCTGAAAAACAGAACTGCACAATGAATAAAAAAAAGACGGAACTGATTGCCAATATTTTCCTGATCCTGACCGGGCTGACATCAGGAGTTGTATTTTTTCTGTCAGGGAATAAGGATCTGAGCCTTATCATGTTTTCGATTGCGCTGGCATGTATTCTCTACCAGTTTCTGGGAGGTATTGGTGATGCAAACTCCTTTCAGCTCGGGGCAATAAAATTCGGAGGAACCGCTGCCATTATGATCGGTTTTATGTTCTTTCTTAAAAAAGTGATTTTCGTCCCTACCTCTGCTTCTGCCAGCCAGGAAATTAAAATATCCGATACCGGATGGATCCCCGTCAGCATTGAAACAGGAAAAATTAAGCCCGTCACCATCAGCAACGGAAACGCCAAAATGCATTTTCCCGAAGATGAGAACTACCTGAATTCCAGGAAAAATCATGAGTATGTGTTGTTTGACAAAGATGATCAGTTCGCTATCGGACTAAAAAACTCACCGGGAGATACCGCCGGTAGTATCAGTGCCGGGAACATCCGGTCCGGACGTTTGTTTAATTCGATACACATTGACGAAGATGAAAAACGTTTACAGGTTTTTACACTATATCCGGAAAAGGATACTCAAAATGCTTCGGATAAGTTATCACAGATCGCACTCCCTTTCAATATTGAAGTTTTTAATACCTCCCGTTTTAGTATTAAACCTCATTTTAATAACCTGGAAGTCGTACCCCGCACCAGCTATATCATTCCGGTCAGTACCCGGGAGTCGTATGTTGTATTTCTCGAACAGGCAAATTCATCAGATTCGATCCCTGCCAACCGTTATTCAAAATGGCTTGTAAAGAAGGTCCTGCATACACTGGATAAATAAATCATGGCAACTGAATATAAAAAAATAGTGTGGGTTATCCTTTCTGTAGGTATCGGGTATTTTGACCCGATATATTTTGTGATCGTTTATGGTTTGTATCTACTATACCTGGCTCATCATCGAACACCGATATTTCACAAAATCTCCCTCTCAAAAAATCGCTGTTTTATATCCGGCAATATTGATACTCAAGTAAAAAACAATCTGATAACTACCGGAATAATACTTATGGCTTTATGTATTTGCTGGTTTTTAATAAAAGATCGAATAACCGTTGATGAAAATGTAAAGAACAGCATTTTTATATTTTTGATAATCGAAGGATTGTATAGCATCGTCACAGGTCTGTGGATGCTCCCCGCTACAGAACTCCGGTTTACGGATACGGATGTCACCCTGCTCCGTAACGCAAAGATGTTCCGGAAAATAGATGATATGACGGATTTTGAAATTTCAGATGACAAAATACGCATTTTTCGCCCGTACAAATCGCTTGAAATAGGTGAGCTAACGATCAATGAGGATCAGAAAAAGATATTATCTGAAGCATTTGAATCGCTGAAGAATAAAATTATCGCTTACGGAAAAGCCCGGTATTTGAAATCGGTTTTCAAAGAGCGGAGGAAAAGTTACTTCCGTTTTAAAATATAAAAGTAAAAATGTCTTAACATCCGGCGAATTATTTACTTTTAACTGCACAAATTTCTTTTTATGAGGAAAGCCTTATTCATCATATTCGGTTCAGGTGCCTTTCTGGCCCTGCTGATCAATTTAATATTGAAAGATCCGGTATTTAACGACCCGATTGAAAAAATCAGACATTCGGAACAAACCAACCAGCTAAAAATTGCCGAAGACACATATCGTGAATTACTCGAAAAAGAGCCCTACAATATTGATTATCACTACTTTTACATACGATCACACTTCAGACAGCCTCTTATTAACGATGAAGATCAATCCAGGGATGATGATTCCATAAGTGATTATTATCAAAACCTCCGTACGAGTGAAGACCATCAGCTTAAGGATATAGGAATATATGGTTCGGGACTGATATTCAATTATCTTGATAATTATAAAGCTGCTTTATTTGCATTTCTGGAAATAAAAAACAAATCCCAGAAATACCTGAATAATTCCATCGGAATGGCATACCTCTATTTGGATGATGAAGAGAAGGCTGTACAGTTTTTTAAGAAAGAAATACAATACGACGGCAATCTGGACGGAGCATACCACAACCTGTCTTCCCTCCTTCTGAGAACAGGACAATACGACAAACTTGAACAGCTCCTTAACGATGAAAATGCAAAAAAACACATCCCCTTCGGCGTTCAGAAATCATTTTATTTTCGCAACGGCAATTACCTTAAGTACAATCTCCTGTTACTGAAAGTTATGGTGTCTCATATTAACCTTATCGGATTTCTGGGAGCTTTTCTCATCCTGTGTATCTGGGTGATCTACATTAAGAAACTTGATATCTACAATCCTGAAAACTGGAAACACATCACTTTAGCGCTTGGATTGGGCATGTTGTTTTCCTTTGGGACGGATGCATTGTCTGACATAAATGAGATTGTTTTTGGACTGAAATTAAATGGCAACATTATCAATGACTTTGTTTATGCCGTAGTAGGTATCGGAGTTGTTGAGGAGCTGGTAAAAATCATTCCGTTACTTTTACTGATCCGTTTTACCAAAGCCATCAACGAATCCTATGATTATATTTTGTATGCTTCCCTGTCGGCACTTGGCTTTGCCTTTATTGAAAACCTGCTCTACTTCAACGAATATCAGTTAAACATAATAAGTGGGCGGGCGATCATCACGTCTATCGCGCATATGTTTATGTCATCAATTGTAGCATACGGATTCATCCTGAACAAATACAGGTATAACAGCCATTCTGTGTGGCGTCTGCTTCTTTTCTTTGCGTTGGCAAGTTTCGGTCATGGTTTTTATGATTTCTGGCTTATTAATGAAAAGGTCGGTATGCTCAGCATGTTGTCGGTTCTTTTCTTCCTGTCCAGTGTATTCATGTGGAACTCCTTAAAAAACAACGCCCTCAATAATTCGGAATTTTACAACGAATCCAAACATCTTGATCACAAAAAGCTGTCTGTATACCTCGTGTACTGCCTTTCGGGGGTAATCCTCTTTGAGTACCTGGCGCTGTCGATCAAATTCGGGCCGTCCATCGGAAATGACACCATCATTTCCTCCGTATTTTCAGGTGGCTATCTGATCGTTTTTATAGCCGTAAGTCTTGGGCGAATGAATCTGGAAAAGGACAAATGGTACCGTATACGTTTCTGGGGGGTAAACAAACCGGAAAACACCTGATATATGAGCTTTAAGATCAGAGACATTGTGCCGGAGGATGAACCGATCATAAGAGAAATATTCTATCAGGCCATTTTTGTGCCGGAAGGAGAAGATCCGTATCCGAAAAATATTATTTATCTGCCCGAACTCCGGAAATATCATGAAAACTGGGATGTCAGAAAAGATTTCGGCCTTCTGGCATTTAAAAACAAAACGGTTATCGGAGCAATCTACGGTCGATTTCTGCACGGGGATAACAAAGGATACGGCTACATCGATGATGATATACCGGAACTCTCCATGGCCGTGATGCCCGGACACCGAAACCAGGGAATTGGCACTGTATTGCTAAACAAGTTTTTTGAACTGGCAAAGCGAAAAGGACATAAATCGATCTCCTTAAGTGTCGACAAACGTAACCCAGCAGTAAGGCTATACGAACGAACCGGATTTAAGGTGGTGAGGTCCAATGAGGTAGATCTCATAATGCGAAAGGATATCGTTTATATTTAAAAGAATAATCCCGTGAAACAACATCTCAATATTTCGGAAAGACACCACCTTTAGGGAAAGTACTCTAAAATTGCTGGTTTTTTATTTCACGCAGAGAACGCCAAGGTTTTCGCAGAGAACGCGTAAGAGATTCTTCATTCGTTTGGATAATCCGTTATAAAGTCTAGTTTTGGATTTTTAAATATTTTTTTTATTCAAATAACCAAACAACATTATGTCAGAAAATGATATTTCCTATAATATTATTGGGGCTGCTATAAATATTCACAGAGAAATTGGCCCCGGACTTTTAGAATCTGCATACGAAAACGCTCTTGCTCATGATCTGAAATCTCTGGGATTACATGTATTACAGCAATTTGCCTTACCTTTTATCTACAAAGATATAAAACAGGATATTGGATATCGTATTGATCTGCTTGTAGAGAATAAGGTCATCGTTGAAATTAAATCCGTAGAGTCGCTCAACCCCGTTCATTATGCTCAATTATTGACATATCTAAAACTATCCGAAAAAAAACTGGGCCTATTAATTAACTTTAACTCAACAATCCTCAAAGAAAACATCCACCGTATAGTCAACAACCTATAACTCTGCGACCTTTGCGTACTCCTTTGCGGCCTTTGCGTGAAACAATATCTCAATAGTTCGGAAAGACACCATCTTTAGGGAAAATACTCTAAATGGCTGGTTTTTTATTTCACGCAGAGGAACGCCAAGGTTTTCGCAGAGAACGCGTAAGAATGACCCCTTAGCGAGCTTGCGTGCTCCTTTGCGGACTTGCGTGAAACAAAATATCCATAGTTTGGGAAGACACCACACTTATAAATCCACCCTGAGTAGTACAGTCATACCTATATCACAGTCAGAACAGGATTTCAGAATTTAAAGATTTCTAAGATTTAACAATCCTGCCCATCTTATAATCTTATCAATCCTGTACAGACTCGGGATTGCAAATCCCTGAATTATCCTGGTAAAAAATATTTTAGCGTAGTTTTAGAAAAATGCCCAGTGACTTCTTGCATACCCCGGTCACTAGTCTGGGTAACATTATAGACTTGGCCGAACTGGTGTGAAAACCCACCATATATTGTAATTACCTGATCTTTTAGCTACTTTTATCGTAAGTATTAATAATGGTTGATTCATTATAAAACGATTATGCAACGAGTAGTAATTGATATACCTGATAATAAATTCAGCTTCTTTATGGAGTTGTTAAATAACCTTGGTTTAAAAAAGGTAAAACAGATCTCAAAGAAACAACAGCAATTTATTGACGACCTTCAACAATCTCTGGAGCAGGTAAAACAACACCAGGAAGGAAAAACCAAACTTCAATCTGCCACGGATTTTCTCAATGAGCTTTAATGTTGTTGTTACCGATGGCTTTAAAAAGCATGCCAAAGTCATTGCAAAAAAACACCGTTCTCTTAAAGATGACCTCAAAAAACTGATCCGTTCTCTTGAAGAAAACCCAACACAAGGTGAATCTTTAGGAAAAGACTGTTACAAAGTCCGAATGGCTATTACCAGCAAGGGTAAAGGTAAATCTGGTGGCTCGCGTGTGATTACATGTGTTAAAATTGTAAACCAAACAGCATATCTGCTTTCCATCTACGATAAATCCGAAAAAGAAAATATTTCTGATAAAGAACTGGACGAACTACTGCATCTGGCAGGTTTGTTCTAAAAATCTCCGCATGGTGATCCGGAAAAATTAAGAGCATATTGGGAGTGGTATAT
>JBNKDZ010000053.1:0-11496 GCA_050288525.1 Cyclobacteriaceae bacterium | reverse complement strand
CTCATCCAAGGGAAGTTATGACCCTGCGGTGCAAAAAGGATATAACTTCTTTATTTTCCAATATCGCTCCCAGGACATCCAAACCATAAATCCAAGGTATTTTGGTGGAGTCATGAATGAAATAGGTATGGATATGGCCCGGACAAATGATAATGGATTCATTCTTTGTGGTTATATACAATCCGGATCCAGAAACCGCGCATACGTTGTTAAAACCAATAGCAGCTTTGATGTTCAATGGGAAAAAGAACTTTCAGGCAATCTAAATGAATGGGGTTCCGGGATACAGCAGACCTATGATGGTGGATACATTGTACTAACAACAGTCCAGGGAGTAGATCTGATTGGAGAAGAAATTGGCCTGATAAAACTTGATGAGAATGGCAATGTTAGCTGGTCGCAGTCATTTGGCAGTCAGGATGATGATAAAGGAGCTAAAGTTTTACAGCTTCAGGACCAAGGATATGCAATTGTAGGAACAGTAAGCCTGGAAATAGGTAGTTCGGCATCTAAACTTTGTCTTATCCGGGTGAATAAATCGGGAGAGTTGATCCCGTTAAACTGATATTAATAAAGACGATAGAAATATATAATTTTATCATTTTTATCATCTGTGGTATAATAAAATAATTGGTTACTATAATTCTTTTTGTCATATCTATTATGTAAACATTTAGACAATTAGCTGGCCAAAGAAATTTGTTTTTGATGATCTTAAGACTACGAAGAGCATATATTGTTTTTTTTAAATGGATAAAGAATGTAGTTTTATTCAGCATATCCTTTTTGTGTTTTTTTAATCTGTATGGAAATGTACAGATCTCAAATCCCGGATTGTATGACATCTGTATCGATGGAGGATATCATGACCTTTCGACAATAACAATTCAGGAGCAGATTAATAATGATTTCGCACTCCAGACAAATGAAACGCTTGTGATCGAATTTTCAGGTTCAGGATTTGAATTTGAGGTCGGCTCTGGAACTATTGTCTTCTTCGGACCGGATATTTCTGCCGCTTCCATAACCGTAACGGCATCTGAAGCAACCATTACCATAACAACATCAGGGACAACAGGTATTGATCTTATCCAGATATCAGGACTACGGATCCGTTCTACTGCTTCAGGTTCAGCTGATATTCAAAGGGCGGCTTCAAGTACATCTGTTATTGCCGGTTTGAATAATACCGGAGATATTGTGACTTCTGTATCAAGCTATAACATCTCTTCAAATCCAGGCCCTGAAAGCGTATGTGAAAATGATGTGGCTTCCATGAGCATCGCACATTCCGGATCCGGAATATCACTCCAATGGGAAGAAGATAATGGAGGTGGTTTTTTGCCGGTTTCTGACGGGGCTGTTTTTTCAGGTTCCTCAACATCAGAATTATCCATTATTGCTTCTGTTGCAATGGATGGTAATGCATATCGTTGTGTAACTACCGGGGCAGGAGGGTGTACTCTTACTTCCTCAAGTGCACTCCTTTCAGTAAGTGATCCGGCTCCGCCAACAGGAGCAAGCCCGCAAACCTTCTGTACGATCGACAATCCGTTGGTAAGTGATTTGATTGCTACGGGCACAAGTATCCAATGGTACACGACAGCCACAGGCGGCAGTCCGCTGTCAGGAGGTACCGCATTGACGAACGGGACAACGTATTATGCGAGCCAGACCACAGGAGGATGTGAGAGCAGTGTTCGTCTTGCAGTAGCGGTAACGATCAGTGACCCATCAGCGCCGACAGGCACCAGTCCGCAGACGTTTTGCTCGATTGATAACCCTGTAGTGAGTGACCTTGCCGCCACAGGCACGAATATTCAATGGTACAGTGCCCCGACAGGTGGCAGCCCGCTTGCCGTAGGGGCAGCCTTGGCCAATGGCACGACGTACTATGCAAGCCAGACGCCGGGCAGTTGCGAGAGCAGCGTACGCTTTGCAGCAGCGGTGACGATCAATGACCCATCAGCGCCGACAGGCAGTGCAACCCAGAGTTTTTGTGCGGTCGACAACCCGACCATATCCGATATAGCCGTAAGCGGCACAAACATCCAATGGTACAGCACCCCGACAGGTGGCAGTCCGCTGGTATTAACGACCTCACTGGTAAATGGTACGACCTACTATGCGAGCCAGACAGTAGGCTCTTGCGAGAGTGACATACGGTTAGGAGTTACGGTGACAGTAAACGATGCAGCGACCCCGACAGGCAGTGCCAACCAGAGCTTCTGTACGATCGACAATCCGTTGGTAAGTGATTTGATTGCTACGGGCACAAGTATCCAATGGTACACGACAGCCACAGGCGGCAGTCCGCTGGCAGGAGGTACCGCATTGACGAACGGGACAACGTATTATGCGAGCCAGACCACAGGAGGATGTGAGAGCAGTGTTCGTCTTGCAGTTTCAGTGAATGTTTATCAGACACCTGAATTTTTGATTCAAAACAATCTGACAGATATTTGTCATAACGATCAGGTTGATATTGAAATTACATCTCCTACTTCAGGAGCAATAATACGACTTGATGCTGTGAGTTATGGAGCAGCATCCGGAACTTATAGTGGAGGAGAGACCTTTACGGATGGTGATAATATTACTGAGACGATAAATAATTTAACAAATAGCTCTGTTGTTATTAGTTATACCTTTTCTGCAACCGCAAACAGTTGTCCAAGCATATCTTCGCAAATTATACAAGTAGAAGTTAAACCAAATCCGGATGCCTTTGCTGACAATGATATAATTTGTAGTGGAGAAAACACCAATATTGTAATAACCAATCCAAACAGTGTCCCTGAAACTACCTATAGTTGGGTCACTCAGAATAATTCGAATGTAACCGGCGCAACTGCAGATTTCGGATCAGTCATTGAACAACAGCTAACAAGTTCAGACGGGGTATCACAAGGGACAATCGATTATGTGATAACACCTTCCGCCAATGGTTGTTCGGGAAGCAGCATAACAGTAACAGCTACAGTGAATCCGATGCCTGATATTTCTGTAAATCCGTTGTCACAAACAATTTGTTCAGGAACTTCTACAGGAATCACCATCAGCAATCCAAATGGTGTCCCCGGAACTATTTTTGAATGGACTGCTATTGCGACTCCTAATATCCTCAATGCATCAGATGGATCAGGAAGTGCAATAAATCAAAATCTTTTCTGTACAGATAATAACCAGGGAAGCGTGACATACAGAATAGAACCGAAGGTAGGGGGGTGCGTCGGTGATTATTCAGATGTCGTTGTTACAGTAAATCCGATTCCGGATGTTGATGCTACAAATCCTGCAATCTGTAACGGACAGATAACCAATATTGATATAACCAATCCAAACAACGTTGCATTTACTACATTCTCATGGACTGTGCAGAGTAGTCCGGCGTATATTACTGGGGCAACAGGAGGTTCAGGAACTGAAATCTCACAGATATTGAATAACACTTCCACTATTGACGGAAGTGTAACATATCGAATTACACCAAGTGCTCTTGGATGTAATGGCGCGGATATGTTTTTGTCGCAGGTAGTCCATCCGTCAAATACCGTTTTTGCGGGCGACGATCAGATTGTTTGTGATGGCGTGGCGAGTATTGATATTTCAGATGCGGTTATTACCGGAGGAGCAACATTCCCGCCGTCAGAATGGTCGATTATCAGTGGCAATGGCACGCTTTCAGACCCGAATTCTATCAGTACAAGTTATTTACCCGATGTTGACGAAACAGGAACGATTACATTACAGTTAAAAGCGTCCTCTTCCAATACATGTCCGGATGTTTTTGATGAAATAAACCTTGAGATCCTGGAGCTTAAAGAAGTCAATGCCGGATCTGATCAGCGTGTATGTTATGGTAACAATATTTTTCTGGAAGAAGCTACCAAGGGAGGTAGTACCGGTTCAGTAATCTGGAGTGGAGGATCGGGAACATTTTTGCCAAATAACCAGGTGCTGAATGCAGTTTATCGGCCACATCCTTCTGAAGAAGGAGATACGATTACGTTAACCATATCATCAAATGATCCTGTTGGTCCATGCACACCGGTATCAGACGATATTGTGATTATCATCGATTCTCCTCCCACAGCATATGCAGGGTCAGATCTTGAATTTTGTCAGGGAGTGTCCGCTGTTACCATTAATGATGCAACCATCGGAGGCGCGGCTAAATTCCCGCCATCGGTCTGGACAATTGATTCAGGTAATGGATCATTGGCGAATGAAAATACCATTTCTCCTACATATACACCTCAGGCAGGGGAAACAGGCATAATAACTCTAAAACTGACAGCCTCCGGAAGTGTATGCCCCGATGCTGTTGATTATGTAAATGTTGAGATAGATAGTGTGCCGGTTGTTTTTGCCGGTGTTGATAAGGTAGTATGTGAAGGTGAAGCCATACCATTATCGGATGCCTACATTAAAGGAAGTGCATCTTCTGTGATCTGGAGTGGCGGAGCAGGA
Source organism: Cyclobacteriaceae bacterium (assembly GCA_050288525.1). GTDB lineage: Bacteria > Bacteroidota > Bacteroidia > Cytophagales > Cyclobacteriaceae > JBNKDZ01. Next base: position 7,023 of record JBNKDZ010000053.1, on the reverse strand, counting down.
TCGTTCAGCCCGAATACTTCAACCTTAAATGCCATTTATATTCCGGATGTATCAGAGACAAATCAGGTAGTTACACTTACATTAACCACGAACGATCCTACAGGACCTTGTACACCTGCAAACAGTCAGGTTAACATTACAATAAATGAACTGCCGTATGTTTTCGCAGGGTCAAAAAAGATTATTTGCGAAGGAGATAGTGCTTATTTTAACGACGCCGTAATGGGAGGGAGTGCCTCTTCTGTAGTATGGACCGGAGGAGCAGGTACATTTGTTCCGGATAATACCACACTTAACGCAAGATACGTCCCGGATAATTCTGAAATAAATACAACCGTTACTCTTACCCTTACAAGTGATGATCCGGCAGGACCATGTGGGCCTGTGTTCAGTGAAGTTGAAGTACAAATTAATAAAGCACCGGAGGTCGATGCAGGCATTGATCGGATTATTTGTGAAACCTCAACTGTAAATCTTAACGGAACCATTGCCGGTTCGGCAATAAGTGCGAACTGGACGACTTCAGGTGACGGAACATTTAGTTTTACAGGTGACCTGAATGCTATTTATACTCCGGGCAACAATGATAAACTAAACGGTCAGGCAGTTTTGTATCTCACCACCAATGATCCAGTCGGACCTTGTGTGGCAGTTTACGATTCGATGAAATTGCAGGTCGATACACGGGCTGTTGTTGATGCAGGAACATACGCTCCAATATGTATCGGAGATACGGTTCATTTGAGTGGAACAATAGGAGGCTCTGCTTCCTCAGCATCCTGGTCAGGAGGGTCTGGAAACTTCCTTGATATAAATCAACTGAATACCGGATATGTCCCGGATCAGCTCGAAGCTGGTATTCAAGTCCTGCTGACATTGACAACCGATGATCCCTCCGGTCCTTGTCCTGCTGCTATTTCGAATACATATGTGATGGTAAATACCCTTCCTCAGCCAAATTTCTTTGGTCTTGATGTGGCATACCAGGTAGATGATCCGAATGCAGAGCTGACGGGCTTTCCGGATGGCGGAATATTTTCAGGCCCTGGAATTATCGGACACTTCTTCAGCCCGGCAGTAGCTGACACAGGGGTTCATGTAATTCAATATACCTATACCGATGCAAATAATTGTACCAATTTCCGCCTGGATTCAACCCGGGTGTTCCCGTTGCCTGTTGTGGATGTAGAAACCCCCGGGCCATTTTGCCTCAATGAGCAAATGCAAAAACTGCCGAGAACTACCGATCCCACAGTAACAGACTCCTGGGAAGGAAGTTTCATATTCCAGCAGATGGAAAATGGTAAAATGGAATATTACTTTGAACATCCTTTGGCAGGAGTAGGAGAACATTATGTCCGGTATGTTGTGACCGATAAATTTGGAGTTACTGTCAAACGTGATAAGTACATTATCGTTAACGATGTGCCTGTAGTAGATTTTGAAGTGCAGAATCATTGTGTCTCGGATACTATTATTTTCAGGGATCTTACAACCATCGATATAGTTACATTTCCGGATGGTCTTGATCAGTGGAAGTGGGAGTTTGGAAGTGTTAAGGAATCCTATGAACAAAACCCCAGGATTAAATTTGACTATGCAAATGATTATTCAGTCAGGCTTGAAGTGACATCTAAACTCGGGTGTTCAAGTCATATTACCAGAGAAGTACAGGTAGGTGGTGTTCCGGATGCTGATTTTTGGTGGGAAAATGTGTCTGTTGGCCTGGATTCGACCATATTCCATGAGTCAACGATCATTCCTGTAGATGTTCCTATTGCAGGATTTAACGATCCTACAACAGGGCTTGACTCGATAACCTGGGATTTTGGCGACGGTTCTGCTGTTATGGAAGGTGATGAGAGCTTACGTGTTGTTAAACATAAGTTCAGCACTTCGAGCAGTTACGATGTCTACATGAAAATAAAAACCAATCTGGGTTGTTATTCTGAAATAACCCAGACCATATCCATCCTGAATACAATAAACGTATATCCCTATTATCAGAATTTTGATAATCCGGGGTATGTCATAGATGTGAATGGTGATAATTCCAGCTGGGAATTAGGCACACCTGCCGGTACCCTGATAAACACTGCCTATAGCGGATCGAATTCATGGATGACAAGACTGGATAGTGTTCATAACAACAACGAAAAATCTTTCGTCAATCTCTCGGCATTTGATCTGCGAGAGCTGAAAAGACCAATGCTATCCATCGCTATATGGTCAAATGCTGAAAACACCCGTGATGGTGCCGTATTACAATATAGCCTTAGCGGTGGTTCCGAATGGTATACATTGGTGGATCCGAATGAAAAGATCGGGCTGAACTGGTATAACGAAAAAGGACTTGTGAGCCGTCCGGGTGATGGTGAAAGTATTAATGGGTTCAATAGCAGCGGATATGGCTGGACTGGTGTGAATAACGAATGGAAAATAGCACGGTTCCCCCTGGACGACCTTAGAGATGAGCAGATCCTTGGCAACAAGGAATCCGTACGATTCAGGATTGTATTCGGAAGTGATTCGGAAAATCCCCAGAACTCTGAATTTGACGGTTTTGCCTTTGATGATCTCTGGATCGGAGAGCGTGAACGAAATGTTCTGGTGGAACATTTTGATAACCTGAATGGAGCAAAACAGATTAATTTCATCAACAGCCTTTCTGACAGAATGGTGGTTGATATGATCCCTGTTCAGTATCACATCAATTATCCAAGCACGGATCCTATATATCTGGATAATCCTGATCCACCTAATACCAGATCTTCAGTGTACAACCTGAACAGATCTCCGAGGTCCTTCCTGGATGGAGAGACGGAATATGATTATGACCCGGTTAAAATTGAGGATTATGATATCATTAACAGGGCGCTTGTTGATCCGATCTTTGATATTGGTGTTTCCATCGATCCGACAGATGAAACAAACACAGTGGGGATCAATGTGACAGTTATGGCACGAGACACTGTTAATAATGATGTAATACTGCATATCGTGCCGGTTGAGCGTATGATTAGTCAATATAATTATTTTGGGGTTGACTCGCTTCACAATGTTGTTAAGGATATGCTTCCTTCCGGAGGAACACATTTCACTAAAAACTGGTCTGCCGGTGATACCGAATCTGTTTCAGAAATCTGGGATGTAAATGAACTGAACCTGTATGATAGCAGTAAGCTAGGTGTCATTGTACTAATCCAGAATGCTATAAATGAAGGCGATAATGAAGTACATCAAACAATTTATCTGGATCTGCCTGTTAAGTATTCAGATGGAGTTACAGGAATAATAGAGGATAAAATGAACCTTAAATTGTTTGATGAATCCACCATATATCCAAATCCGGCTAAAGATCAGTTCAGCGTATCCCTTGATACCTACATCACCAGGGATATGGAATGGAATATTACCAACCAGCTTGGTGTCCGGCTGTTGGAGGGTACATTTAAAGCTGGAGAAGATGCATTTATCATTGATACCAGTTCACTTCCAAACGGATTGTTTGTTTTTATGGTTGAGGCTGAAAATGAGTTGAAGGTGATCAAGAAAGTGCTGATCAGGCGGTAGACAGGTAGATTTTTATCAAATCGTAGTCAGATCGAAACAGACACCAAATTCAGTATCCCGATTGTGCGTGATTTTGTATATTTGATTTTTTTAAATTCTGATGTATAGATGAGTTATATCCATAACCAGTATGTTGCCTTTCCGATCATTGTTATCAACTGGAGATACATGATTTTATATAGTTTAGTGGTACTACTCGTATCATCAGGGGTGGCTATTCCTTTTATTTCAGCTATTTTATTTGAAAACTTAAACATTGGGATCAGCGGTATATTATTTTTTTTTGCATGGATAATTTACCATATAGTATCAGGAGTTAGAAAATACTATGAAGTTGGCAGGATCTCCTTTTTTTACGATTCAATTGAGATTATTGAGCAGGATAATGATCCTGTGACCATCGAAATTGATGAGCTTTCATCTGTTGGGCTGAAAAAATTTTTATCATTTAAGAGACCTATAAATATGTCTTTCGGACAAATAAAAAATGAATGTAAATATCTTTCCATATGCGACAAAAACGCCAACATATACAATCATAATATTTATACTGAAAATGGCTATAAGCTAAATATTTTTTACAGACTGACAGATTATTATGAACAAAATGGGGTGAAGTATTTGTTTGTGTCGAAAATTAAGGAATAGAAGATAAATTGGATGATATGAAAATATACTTTTATGTAATCATTATAATTTTAGCCAATTGTAATACTCCACAGAATACAAAAATCACGTATAATCCTTTGCAACCAGATACCTTAGTAAATACTGAAAAACTTTTGCAACAAGGTTTTGAATTCATAATGAAATGTGATGGTGGATATAATACCTATTTCAAACAAGTTGAGAATTGTAATATGTATTTTTTTGAATATTGTAATAAACCGGGAGAAATTATCGGATATACCTATACATTTGTGATCGATTCAACAAAGAATAAGGTAGATATTATTGATGATACTATAGTTGAGTATTACAAAAAGTCAATAAATAGATTATTACAACCTTATGGAGGATTTTTAGCAGGAAAAATATCTTTGACTAATAATATGAAAGCAAGACTCAATATCTCCAACAACAAAGGGATTGATTTTATTGGAGAATTGTACATTTCGCCTGATAGTATGATTGTATTATCAATTGAAAATTGGTATTAGTATTTTAAATCAACAAACAAAAGTTTTATTTAGTGAAGTATTATTTATATTTTATACATTGGCACACATGCTGAATATTCCAAAATTTGTAATGAAGGGAAACAATACAGTATTTGTGTTTTTGAACCGGATACATGATGAACAGATTAAAACACACGATAATTAAAGACGAAAAACTGTACTGAAATTATTGTAATATGAGAAATGAAGAAAGAAGAAATCCATGTCGAAGCGTCTCATCCCAATCAACAATAGCCTCCCCCAAATAGTCATTCCCGACATTGGAAAAGTTAAATATCCGCAAAAACCTCCATTTGCAATATGCTCTCTCAAACAGATCAAAACTGCCTATTCAATCAATGATAAAGGATTACAATTCAAGAGAAAGAGAAAGTACCGCCTCTTTTTTGTTTTCTGCACAAAATCTCAAATTTTCAAAACTGTCAAAGTAGTCCAACATAACACCCCTGTCAATCAGGGATGGTTTATCAGAATTTAGATAAGCATTCCAGCTATTCCATCGCCAATTTTCAACTTCAGAAATAAGGCCATGCTTAATAGGATTTAAATGAATGTATAAAAAGTCTCCTGCCATTGTTCATCAGATTCAATTGCTTTACGCTTAAAATTTTTCATAAACAACGATCCTTTTCTCTTAAATTTGATGTTAAAGGCTTGTGTATAAGCACTGAAGAGATTTGAAAATTGCTTGCTGATTTGCGTTTCAATTGTTCTCTCATCCAACTTTGGAAAAGTTTAAACAGCAACAAAAGCCTCCATTTGAGATTTACCATCAGACTGAAAAAAGAAAAAAGAAATCCATGTCGAAGCGTCTCATTAAAAAAGGAGGCCATCAATCAGAAATATGTTAAATTGTCTCACAAAAAAGAATCTCTGACAAAATAATGGAAAATACTGATACGAAAAAGATCGAACAATTGGTCAGGACCAGAAAGATCGCACACACATACTATTCAAACAAATCAGCCGTATACCGCTCGTTCGTCGACATGGAACAACATACCTATAAAGACGGCTCTCTGAGTAAAAAACAGAAAGAACTGATTGCTATTGGCATATCTGTTGTGATCAACTGCGAATCCTGTATGGAGTGGCATATAAAACAAGCCCTTGACGATGGAGCAACAGAAAATGAAATTATAGAATCCATTGAAGTAGGAATAGAAATGAGCGGTGGACCGGGAACTGCATCGGCACGATTTGCTATGAATGTTCTTGAGTATTATCTTCAAAACAAAAAATAAACCCTTTATCATGACAAGCCTGGTGTTTATATATTCCGGAGGCCTACTGACCTTGTTGATGGCCCTGTTTCATACCCGGTTCCATACAATTTTCAAGTGGAAAAATGATTATGAAAAAATATCTGTAATCAATAGAAAGATCTTTCATACCATCCATATTGCCCTGTTTTTACTGTTTTTTGGTCTTGGGATTCTTATCGTTGTATATGCAAATGAATTATCTGAAAGTAAAGGTCTGGCATTTGGTTTAAATGTGATAATAGCTTTGTTTTGGCTGTGGCGAACTGTATGGCAGATATTTTATTTTAAAGGAAAAATTTTACACTACGTGCTGATTGTATATTTTTTCCTGCTGTTTATTTGTTTCTCAATGCCTGTTATCCTGAACTAATATCTTTTATCCTAGACTACGATTATGAATAGTAAACAATTGCCTGTTGATGAAATACTTGGTATTCTTTTGAATGAATCAGATCCAAAAGTAGCTTTTAAGAACATCACTGATGCCGGAAATGATAAACTTCCGTCATCCATCTGGGAAGAATACAGGAATATGGATCTTTCCCGAGATATAAAAAATGCAACAGAATGGCTGAATCGTACGCTGGATGATTTTCCGGAGACTAAGGGAATATATCTGGGATACCTTAAACATGGATGAAGGAAGCGGAACAAATGTAGAGATCGGCTTGTCCGAATCATGTGATCCAGGCGAATTCTCCGATGAGTGGGCCTATAATTGTAAAAATTTTGGCGAATCACACCTTATAAAAGGACTCTTTGATGTTTCATATACCTTCATAGATCAGGAAAAATGGGAAAAAGACGAACGGAAAGTAGCAGAATATGTCGTTTTTCTGGGCTATAGTGGAGTTGTGTTGCGGGAAGCATTATTGAATGCAACGATAAAAAATGATTTTTTATCAATATGGGGATTTCATGATGGCGATATGTTCTTTCTTTTGCAAAAAAACGGAGAAATCAGAACTGTCGTAACAAATGTTGATATGTAAATAAAAAAATCC
>JBNKDZ010000052.1:0-4445 GCA_050288525.1 Cyclobacteriaceae bacterium | reverse complement strand
AAATAAAATAAAAAATAAATCATTTTCTAAAGCCAATATTGATCTTTTGCTACAAAACCTAAAACCTCATACCGAACAAAAGTACAAACTGGCACTTCCTACTTCCAACGGACTCGTTTTTGTAAAGCTTAAAGATATTATTTATTGTGAAGCTGACAGTAATTACACAAACATCTATACCCAGGATGGCAAAAAACACATCGTCTCCAAAACACTCAAAGAATATGACGAATTGCTTCACGAACATAATTTTTTTCGAATTCATAAATCATACCTGATAAACGTCAACGAAATCAAGGAATATATCCGGGGTGAAGGTGGCTATGTGATCATGAATAACTCGATCTCCCTGGACGTTTCAAAAAGACGAAAAGACGAATTCCTGAAACTGATCAGTAAAATCAACTAAGCTACAATACCCAGGAAACACTCCTGTTTCCGATATTTATGTTAATAATTCACAATTTATGCAGTTATTAAGAACAATTATTTGTGCTATTATTTATTTTTTTTGTAGATTAATAGAGGGAAACAACATCAATTAACACAATATCTCAACCACCTTACCCTTGAAAAATAAACATGTGATTATGGAATTTAATAATTCAACATAATGACCAATACAGAAAATATCAAAACCAAAAAAATCCTTTCCGGGCTGGAATCTAAATATTATATGCTGTTCAATTCTGTTTATAACGGAATTATTGTATATAATCCGGTCCATGATGGCAGTGATTTTTTGATATCAGAATGTAATGAACATGCCCGCAAAATATTTAACCTTCCTAATGATCTGTCAGGACTAAGTATCTCTTCAATTTTTCCCAACGAGAATGATTTCAATCTCGCTCAATCATTGTTCCGGGTCTGGGAAACGGATATACCACAGTTTTATACCATACATATCACCCGAAATGACAGACTGGTTATCCATTGTGAAAGTTACATTTATAAACAATCCAGGGACGAACTTGTGGTTGTACTTCATGATATGACTGAGCGAAAAAACACGGAAAATGAGTTAAATAAGAGTAAGCAATTTAATGAGACGCTATTAAACACATCTCCGGATATTATTTATTTATTCGATATTATAAAGAATACGAATATTTATAACAACAATGGCTTTTATGAGGTCTTGGGATATTCTCAGGATGAAATAAACGAACTATCATGCGGATACCTCCCAAAACTAATGCATCCGGATGATTTTAATTTCTATCTAGATAATATCTTCCCGAAATACCAGGAGGCAAAAGGCAATGAGATCATTGAATATGAATACAGAATATCTCATAAAGATGGGCGCTGGCTATGGATGCATGCAAAAGAGCGAGTCTTTGCCAGAAATGAGGACGACATTCCTTTCCAGATCTTTGGTGTTACCAATGATATCACAAAACGGAAAATTGCCGAGAACGCCTTGATTCAGAATGAAAAAAAATACAGATCATTATTCGAAAATATGACAGATGGTTTTGCCCTCCACGAGATAATTCTGGATGAGAAAGGCAACCCGATTGACTATATTTTCCTTGAAGTTAACAATGCTTTTGAAAGCCTTACCGATCTAAAGGCTGATGACATTATCGGGCAAAAAGTCACTAAAGTACTACCGGGAATTGAAAATGATCCTGCTGACTGGATCGGTAAATATGGATCAATAGCTATTAATGGAAGTGAGTTGCGATTAGATCAGTATTCAAAAAATCTGAAAAAATGGTTTTCCGTTATGGCTTTTTCACCAGAAAAATATCGTTTTGCATGCATAATAAAAGATATTACCTCCAATATAGAAAGCGAGGAACGCATTAAGGAAATGGCATCCTACTGGCAAACCACCTTCGACGCCATGGAATCCATCATTTTTATTATGGATCAACATGGTTCGATCCAGCAATGCAACAACAAGGCACAACAATATCTTAAAATACAAAAAAATAAAATGATCGGGCGTAAATGCTGGGATATCATGCATGGAATGGATCAACCGATCCATAATTGTCCTTTTATGAGAATGAAATCTACTCATAAAAAAGAATTATCTACCATCAAACTTAATGATTGCTGGCTGGAAGTATCAGCCGAACCAATAATGAATGCAAAAGGAAAATTAACCGGCGCGGTTCATATCATCAATGACATAACGTCCAGAAGAAAAGTGGAAGATGAATTAAAAAATCACCGGGAGAACCTTGAAAAGCTGGTAAAAGACCGTACAAGTGAACTTGAAGAAAAAAACAAAGAACTCGAACGTATGAACAACATATTCGTGGAAAGGGAATTTCGCATTAAGGAATTAAGAGATAAGATTAAAGAACTTACTTATAAATACGAATGAAAGATGCGCACCCTAATATCGGAGGCCGACTGATTATCGGTTTAGCAATGCTATTGCTTTTAACCAGTATACTGGGAATAAACTATATTACCGATATACAAAAAACCAATGAATTGTCTGAAGAGATAATTGAACACCCGTTTACGGTCAGCAATGGTGTCAGGGATATCTGTATCAATATCTTTTCCATTAGCCAAACCATGAAAGATATTCTGCTTACACGTGATGAAAAAGAAATTGATAAAATGACCCGGCACATCGATTCTCTTGATTTAATTACGCTTCAGAAATTTGATGTTATATTTAAAAAATTCCTCGGACATCCAAAAGATGTTCAATCAGCACTGGATGAATATAATGCCTGGAGACCCATCAGAGAAAAGATCTTCGCCTTGATCAAAGATCATGATTATAATAGTGCAAGGCTTATATCTGTTGGCAACAGTGCCGAACAAGTGAATATTTTACTGGAAAAAACCAAGGTAATGATCGACTTTGCCAACACGAAAGCAGCAGAATTTACTTCAAAGTCTTATTCTGTGATGGATTCTGCAAGGCAAAAAACCATAATCCTCTTTATTTTTATCATTGCTGCATGTTTCGCTATTTTTATCTGGGTATATAACGGGATCAATAAACCCCTCGAAAAAATAATCACACAAATAAAGGATATCGCCGGTGAAAAATATAATTCGCAGATAATCAACAATAAAAATAAAATTTCCATACTCGACTTTGGCGGAAATGAGCTCCGTAACTATAATATTCTGCTGGAAAAAGAGGTCATGGAACAAACAGGCCGGCTTAAAGAAACAAATGATTTTATTGTTAATGCCGTCAACAATGCTCCGATCAGCATGATCATGACGAATATCAACGGGAAATTTCTTCGGACGAATGAATCATTCCGGAATATGATGGGATATTCTGAGTCCACACTTAATAAAATGAATATCAAAGACATAACACACAAAGATGATCTAAATGTTGTACAGAAAAATGATAAGGATATTATAGAAAGAAAAGCCGGAACCGCGCAGTACGAAGTTCGTTATATGCACAAAAACGGCAACCCGGTGTATTGTATGGTAACTTCCTCGCTCCTCTTTGATTCTGAAAAGCAACCACAATTTTTTTTCAGTCAGATCCTTAATATATCCAACCAGAAAAAGTATAAAGAAGAAGTGATCAGGAACCGGCAATTTCTTGAAGTACAGGTTGCCGAGCGCACAAAGGAATTAAGTGAAAAAGCTTCCAATTTGCAGCGCTCTCAAAAAGCATTAACCTACCTGTTGGAAGATATAAACGAGTCCAGAGAAGAGTTAAAAATACTAAATAAACAAAAAGAAGACGCCAACAAGGAACTGGAGGCATTCTCCTATTCTGTATCGCATGATTTAAAAGCACCACTTCGTGCTATTGACGGATTCTCCAAAGCCCTTGATGAAGATTATAAAGATTTGCTGGATATTAACGGGAAAAGATATCTTTCCATTATCAGGATGAATGCAAATAATATGAGTAAACTCATCAATGACCTGCTGTCATTTTCACGACTTGGTAAAAAAGCACTCAATTATGCAAACGTTGACTTGAAAAGTATAGCTGAAAACATTGCCAATCAATTTTTGCTTTCTACAGAAAATGAAAAAATCAACTTCGTAATAGAGGATATGCCTGCTATATCGGCAGACCCTTCCATGATCGGAATCGTAATGCAAAACCTCATTTCAAATGCGGTAAAATTTTCTATTCAGAGAGATGACCCTGTTATTGAGATCGGGTATAACAAACAAAAAGATGCTTACTATATAAAAGATAACGGAACCGGTTTTAACATGAAATATGCTGACAAGATTTTTGCTGTCTTCCAACGACTACACGATCCTGAAGAATATGAAGGCACCGGTATCGGACTTGCTATCGTACACAGGATAATCCATAAGCACAATGGCATGATATGGGTTAAATCAAAGAAAAACATCGGAACTACTTTTTATTTTAAAATATAAATCAAATGGTAAATCACGGTAAAAATCAATTACAACCCATTGATATTCTCTATATTGAAGATAATCCGAATGACATCGAACTCACACTG
>JBNKDZ010000051.1:0-4062 GCA_050288525.1 Cyclobacteriaceae bacterium | reverse complement strand
TCCTAACAAATAAAGGATATTCCTTTAATTTTGTCGAATACAATAACCATTCTGCCTTAATTTCTTTTTTATCAACTTCAAATCCATATCGATATTTAAGGTTACCTATTATAAAAGAAGCTTCAAATGTTGAAGGTTCATGTTCAGTTTCTGAGCTCAATTTAAATGGAGTAACACTAATATCTTCATCAACCTGAGTCTCTTTAGCGGAATTAACCGTAAACCATTTAAAGAAACTCATGGCATCTAAAATATTGGACTTACCAGAAGCGTTAGCCCCATAAATTACAGTGCTTTTTAAAAGTCTATACCTATCAACCATAAAAACGTTTTCTTCTTCAAATTCTTTTATTGGATTTAGTGCTAACATATTAAGTGTAACAGGTTCCTTAATTGATAAAAAATTTGAAACTGTGAATTGAAGCAACATATTATGCGTGTTTTTGTGATATTTTCTCAATATTGACAAAAAAAACACCCATAAACAATAAAAAGGTTAAAAAAACTTAATTTTTAAATATATCACTCTTCCTCCGGCAAAATAAAATTCAACGGATTTTCCTTCATGCATTTGAAATGTTTTTTAGGACATTTTTTACTGCCTGATTTGGAGCATGGGCGGCAGGTGAGTTTTTTATTCTCAAGGACATAGAACTTTGTCATGTAGGGATAAAAGTTGTTCGGAACGGTGCTTCCCCAGATGCTATAGACGGTCTTTTTGAAAGCAGCGGCTATGTGAGTTAGTCCGGTGTCGTGTCCGAAGACGTAGTCGGCCTGTTTGACCAGGGACGCTGACTGGCTCAGGTTGAACTTTCCACAACCGTTGAAAATAACGGTTTTTTTATTGAGCTCCAACAGGCCTTTTTCATAAGGAGCACTTTTGTTGGTTTTTTCAAAGAATCGGGCCAGTTTTTTGCCCATTTCAGCATCTTCTTTTCCTCCAACCAGCACGATCGGTCGGTTGATCCTGTCGCACAGCTCAACCATCTTTTCAAACGGGAGGATCTTGGTTAAACCTGTAGCTCCGATTACATAAGCGACATAGCCTTTTTGATGTTCGGAAGGGAGCCATTCCAGTTCCACTTCGTCTTTTTCGGGGATAAAATAGTCAAGGCCCTTTTCATCGTTGGTGATACCCAGGGGTTCAGCAGCCTTCATATACCGGTCGACAACATGGACGTTGGGCATAAAGTCGATCTGGAAATTGGTGTATAAAAAACGTTGCCATCTAAGTTTGTCGTAGGTAGAGGATTTTACGCCAAGCCGGAATTTGATAATAGAAGTACGTATGTTTCGGTGCAGATCAACGATGTAGTCAAATTTCTCAGTCTTCAGTTCTTTAACCAGGTCATTGAGACTGTCTTCGAGATAATGGAATTTATCGATATACGGATTGGCTTCGAGAAGTGATGCATACCGTTTTTTAGTACAATAATGGAGCTCAACATCTTTGAGCTGAGTTTTTACAGCACGGATAACCGGCGTAGTCCAGACGATGTCTCCTATGGATGAAAATCTGATAATAAGGATTTTCCTGATGCTCATACACGTGATTTCTTTTGAATAAAATAGTTTTCAACTTCCTTCAGAGGCAGGGCATTGAAAGTCATGTCCGAAGATAGTCCTCCTTTTCGACCTGTGCAAACACCAAAGTGCATATGATGGTATCCACTCGTCTCATGAGCATCAGGATTGATGCTTAAGAGAACGCCTTTTTCAATGGCATACCTGATCCACCGCCAGTCGAGGTCGAGCCTCCGGGGGTTTGAATTTATTTCGATGATCACCTTATGTTCGGCGCAGGCGTCGATGATGGCTTTATGGTCGATCGGATATCCTTCACGGCGAAGGAGGAGTCGGCCGGTGGGGTGTCCCAGAAATGTTGTGTTGGGATTTTTGATGGCGTTGATAAGTCGTTGAGTGGCTTTTGCTGTATCCATGTTCATCGCTGAATGGATGGAGGCTATGATAAAGTCGAAACTTTTCAGTACGTCTTCATCATAATCAAGACCGCCATCACTCAGGATATCCGATTCAATGCCTTTGAATATCCGGAAAGGTTCAAGCTCCTGGTTGAGATGATCAATCTCTTTATGCTGCTCGATGATTTTTGATTCGATAAGTCCGTTGGCATAAAAAGCCGATTTGCTATGGTCGGAAATGCCCAGATATTCAAATCCCAGTTTTTTACAATATTCAGCCATTTCCCGTAAGGTGTTTTTACCATCGCTGTAGGTGGAGTGGTTATGGATGATCCCTTTGAGATCTTTGTATTCGATTAGCTCAGGGATTTTGTTGGATTTGGAAAGGGCCGGTTCAAAGGTTCCTTCACGCATTTCGGGAGGCACAAACTGATGGTTCAGTGCTTTATAGGCAGAAGGTTCATCCTCTACGGTGTTTTCAATGAGGTAACTGTACAATGAATGAATACCATTAGTGATGCCGGAAAGATGTTCTCCTGTGCCTGTAAGCAGTAATAATTTATTATAAAAATCTTCCTTTTTACAAAAATGGATATGAAGTGCCAACTGGTTTTTGGTGAACGATCCTTTCCATGAAAATGGGCCTGAAACCGTTTTATCTTCAGACAGACCTTTATGTTGATCCAAAAAGGATGTTGTTTTCTGAATATTATCTGGTGCAATAAGAATTTCTACAACGGAGATCACTTCCATTTTTCTCCGGATGGTACCACATCGGGAGATAAGAATATCCGGATCCAGTGTTTTTAGTTCATTTACGATCCAGTCTGCATAGTTTTCTGCTTCATCCAGCAACACGTTGCCCATTTGAGCAAGCAGATATTCAAGTGTTTTAAGCAGGTTTTCCTGGGTTTTGATTCCAAAACCTTTTTGTTGTGCTAGTTTCCCTTCCTTACAAGCCTGATACAGATCTTCAATCGAAGTGATATCCAGATCTTTCCATAGTGACCGGATCTTTTTTGGACCCAATCCGCTGATGGAGGTCATCCCGATGATTCCTTCCGGTGTTTTTTCTTCCAGCTCATCGAGGGAAGAAAAGCTTCCATGTTGACGGATCTCCTGAATGGCAGTCCGGATGCTTTTTGCAATTCCCTCCAGTGAATCGATCTGTTCGGAGGAGAGTGTTTCCAGTTCATCGGGCAGATTTTCGATGGATATAGCACCGTTGGCATACATCCTTATCTTAAAAGGATTTTCGTTATGGATCTCCATCAATGCTGATGCACGCCGGAATAAATTTCGGATTTCTTTGTTTGTCATGTATTCAAAAGTACGTTATTAACTTCTTAAATTCCTGTTATTTAAAATTCTTTGGCGGTCAACGGGTCAAATTGCGATAATTTTGTATTTTTAATAAGAATACGATGTGTTTCTTTTTTTGAACGGAACTAAACAATGAATAATTTATCAATGACAAGATTTTTATTCTTTTAGGATTTTAACAAAAAAGGATCCAAAAAGTTGCATAACATAAAGATGACATATGAACTATTGGCTTGTTAAATCAGAACCCGAAACCTATTCATGGGATGACTTTGTTAAATTGGGCAGGGATCACTGGGATGGTGTCCGGAATTATCAGGCAAGGAACAATCTAAAGGAAATGAACGTTGGAGACGAAGTGCTTTTTTACCATAGTGGAAAAGAAAGACAGGTAGTTGGTTTGGCCAAAGTGGTTAAGGAACATTATCCGGATCCTACTACGGACGATCCTCAGTGGGTTGTTGTAGACCTTGTCCCGGTAAAAAAGTTAAACAGGCATGTGACACTGGCTGAGGTGAAAGACGAAGAAAAACTTTCACAAATACATCTTGTCCGTAATGCACGACTGTCTGTTATGCCGTTAAAAAAGGAAGAATTCGAATTGCTGATGCAAATGGGATCATAACCGGAAATTTTAGCCATCATGAGATACCTGGTTTTTTTGTATGTTTTTATATTAACAATCGGTTCTGTGCATGCTCAAAATACCCGTGAGGGGCGTTACGAAATTGAAATGGCGTATAATGATGAGTATTTTACCGTTGTACCAGCCGGCGAAAAGGGGATATTGATTTACAGAGAGGTTCGGAACAAGGAC
>JBNKDZ010000050.1:0-2696 GCA_050288525.1 Cyclobacteriaceae bacterium | reverse complement strand
GACATTGATCGCTAGCGCGCATATTTTTTCATAATGCATGTCTAAATTGAAAAGGCAGATATATCCAGGCAATTGTGCCGGCCCTGAAGGAAAAATCAGAAATGAAAAACAAATTATTATTTCAACAACAGATTTCAAATCGTGAAAGTCACGATTTACAAAATAGCGCACCAGTGACAGTTTTTTTCACCAAAAGGTCTGTTTATGCTGATTTCATAAACATTTCGTCGGAGATATCCGCCTTTCAACATGTATGTTTGAGAAAAAAATATCATGTCACATTTTAAAACGATCTTCACCCTTATACTGATGTTGCCGGCATTTCCGGTCTATCCTCAAAGTATCGAATGGGTTAAAAAGGCCGATATGCCCATTCGCATAAGTAAAGCAAAAGCTGCTGTGGTGAAGGGGAAAATATATGTTATCGGTGGTGTCTCTCCGGACATTCAGGGCTTCAGCAATGTCACTCTTGAGTATGATCCCGACACAGACACCTGGACCCGGAAAGCCGACATGCCTACCGGAAGATCCAATTTTGCCATGACTTCCGTGGATGACAAGATCTATGCGATCGGTGGCGATCCGTTTCACAACAAGGTGGAAGTATACGATCCGGCTACTGATGTCTGGGATTCCGTACAGGTAATGCCTTCTAAAAGACAACATATCACCTGTGCTTCGGTTGACAACAAAATATATGTCATCGGAGGCTTCGAAAACAAGTGCTGCCCTCCTTTTCCGGAGCGGTGTGACTGGTCCTCCTGCGCCAGGATAACAGATAAAAACCAGGTGTATAATGTATCGAAAGATACCTGGGAAATTATGGCACCGATACCGACACTCCGGCACGCTGCGGAACTGATTTCTGTTGACGGAAAAATTTACATAATCGGAGGAATGGGAACCGAAAAATCAATTTGGGAATCACTTGATGTGAATGAACAATTTGATCCTCAGCATAACACCTGGAGCACAAAAAAAAACATGCCTTATCCCCGGGACGGATTCGGGCATTCAGTACAGGGTTCAAAGATATTCATATTTGGTGGTTGGATAGGAGAAAATCAGCACACCGTACAATCCATTGTCTATGACACCAAGACCAATTCATGGGACCAGACCACCCAATTGCCAGTCAAAACCGGAGCATTTGCCTGTGCAACCATTGATAACAAAGTCTACATATTCGGAGGGGATAAGGAGGATTATTCTGAGATCTTCTCCTTTACTTATGTCGGGATCATTTCAAAATAGAGAGAGTGGTTTACAGTCTGAATAGTTTTTTAAATGTCATAAGGCGTCTATATTTATTCCAGCTTTTACCCGTCTTGAACTACCTTTCTAAATATGCTTTTTATGAAAATAACATTTATCATGATCCTTTCACTGATCCCCATCTGCTTTTTGTATGGGCAGAATACTTCTGAATACCAGGTATATGCGTTGAAATACAGAGAATCCGGATTTAAAATCCCGGCTCAGGGGATCGTTGTTGGTGCTGCCGAGACAGATAGTATCCAACCCTGTAATATGTTTTGGTTGCTGCGAGGCAATGACAAAAATATTCTGATCGATGTCGGGTTTGTTGATACTGTTAACAAACACCTGAAATATATAACGCCGTTAGAAGCCCTCAGACGACTTGATTTAGAGCCCGATGACATCTCAGACATCATTGTATCACATCCTCATGCGGACCATATTGGTGAGATTGACAAGTTCCCGAATGCCACCGTATGGATGCAAAAAAATGATTTCACCCATTTCATCGGCGATGTGTGGCAAAAAGGAGGCGATACCTTTGGATTTGAAAAAAAGGATGTAAAAAATCTTGTAAACATCAATCTGGATGGGCGGCTTAACCTGATTGACGGAGATGACATAGAGATAATTCAGGGAATTAAGGTCTATACCGGATCAAAGCATACCTATGAAAATCAGTATATTTTAGTAAACTCCAATGCTGAAAATAAAAAGATATTGGTTGCATCAGATGCTGTCTGGTCCTATTTGAATCTGGAGCATTTGCTACCCACTTCCCTAACCCTGGATCCGGATGCTTATGTTGCCGCCATGAAAAGGATGAAAACGCTGGTGACAAATACCGATTATATTATCCCCGGACATGATGACCTGGTTTTTACAAAGTTTCCGGAAATATCTGAATGGATTGTTAAGATCGAATAATGAACTATTGTGTCTGAAATATGTCAAAAAATGTACAAACGTTGTCTGAAAATTTGATTTACAACAAAATTACATTAACATAAACCATTAATATACTGCAAATTACAAGTATGGAATAATACTTGCACGGATATTCATCTGATAAACACAAAACCCTGAAAAGAAATGAAAAACCACCTTCAAAATACAGGAAAGCACCTCCGGATATTCGGATTTTTTATGCTTCTGGTATCCTATTCCAACAGTTATTCCTCCGGCAACAACGATATAAAAGTAACGTATCTCAACAACTGCAGCTTCATGTACGAATGTGCAGGCAAAAAAGTAATTGTTGATCCATTCGGAACAGCATTCGGGGATTATTTTTATTTACCTTCTGACGTTACCCAGAAACGTATTATCAAAGGAGAAGCCCCTTTCGAAAATCTTGATGTCCTCCTCGTTACCCATATCCACGGAGACCATTTCGATTATAAACGCACAGAAGAATTTCTTGGTCAAAACCCAAA
>JBNKDZ010000049.1:0-6308 GCA_050288525.1 Cyclobacteriaceae bacterium | reverse complement strand
CCGACTTCGGAGAAGTCATATATTTGCAGAAGTCAATAGAAATACCTCCCTGACCCTGGCGGGGTCATATGTTAGAGTACTCAGAAGTGTTTTCTTCTGATAATTTTTTCTTTAAACAGTTTTTGTTGTCGCTGTAAAGCTTTTCCAAAGTCGGAAACTTTGGAAAAGGGTATTAAAATCAGGTATCGCAGGTGATATCATCCCATTCCTCATTCATGTAATTGATGAGCCAGTTGAGGGCATAGTGCCGCTCGTAGACGATGCCGGGATGGATCTCCTTGATTTCTTCTCCTTTAATCCGGGCATCCACACAGGCCCAATCCATGCGGTAATACAGGTCATTGGCATCCATTATTTCTTGTTTGGATCTGGATTGGTTTATGGAGTTTATAAACTCATTCGGATCTTTGTCTGCTCCGATGGGATATTTTTCAAAAGGTATCTTGTTCAGATCTACGAGTTCATTTGGAAAGGCAATTTCGTCAACTATTTTCAATGCCCACATCAATACCCAGATACCTTCGCATTTCCATGTTTCGTACATCTTTTTGTCATCGGTAGGGTCTTTCAGGAAATCAAGTTCTTTGGGAGTGGCCTTGTTCAGGAGATTGTATTTTGTAAGATAATCGATGGCCTCCTGTCCGGTAATGTTGTTAAAAGCGACCATATTGGTAGTTGCCAGCAATGTCACACGTTCGGCGATTTCTTTCGTGGTGCGGATCGTGGTGCTTTCGTCGGATTCAATGCAGGGAAGATGTTCGTTTATCTTGACGTTTTTGGATCTTAGAAACGCTTCGTTTTTGGATTTTCTTTGTTTCTGACTTTCAGTGACGCTGCTCTGGTCACCGTCATAGTATTTCGAGTTTATCTTCACAGCCAGTTCGGAGACCTCCGAATTTCCTTCAAGATCGACGATAATCTGTAAATCTTTGTTCAGGAAAAGTTGGGTATTGGATTTTCTAAGGGTATTCGGTGGACTGAAAATTATTCCGTCAACTTTCTGAGCCAGTTTCTGAGCCAGGTCGCGCAGTTCATTATCCAGATCGCCATTCGACAGGATAGGGGATTCACTGTTCAGGGTATGGATCTTCTGAATTAAAAGGTCTTTAAGTTGGGGCGTTTTAAAAGACAAAGATTCGACAAAGCCGATCATTCCGGACAGGTTTTTTGTCAGGTCGGAGTCAATTTTGGTGATATTATAAGAAGGAACAGCCCGCTCGCGGTATAAGATCTGAAATTTTTTCTTCGCTTTCAGCAGGCCGGCGCTGATGGTCACTTCAAGATTTTTGTTTTCACCATTTCCGGAGGTTGAAATGGCAGCTTTTGGAAACGTGTCTTTTACTACAGATACGATGTCATCAAAACATAATTCGTGGGAGTAGATCGTACAAAAATTGTCCATAGAAAATTATTTAAGTTGTATTAGTTCGTTATCGATTATTCGGATCAAGTCATTAAACCGGGCAAGGTAGTCCGGCAGGTCTTCTTTGTGCATAAGGGCATCCCGTTTCTCCAGCCTTTCCTGGTAGTATTTTTTGTTTTTTAGCAGATACTCCCTGTAGTCCTTTTCATTTTTTGGCACAAAGCCGATACCGTCGCATCCACAGGAATAGAAAGATTTGCCGCTCCTGTACAGGCCTCGAATGATTTCCCATTCTTTCACTTTCTCTTTTTTAGGAGCTTTAAAATCCAGTCCCAAATCAGCCATTATTTCCCCGCATTCCGGGCACTTTTCTTTTCTGTTTTTATATTTTTCGATCAGGTATTCGACTTTTTCCGGATGCTCCTTTCTGAATTTTTTGCTTCTGTCGGAAGAATAGTACCAGAAAGCACTTTTAAAATCTTCCCAGTCGCCGTTTTGTATGGCCAAATCTTCAACAGGAGCCTTCTTGAAGGTTTTTCTGCAATCAAAGCAGACAAAATGAATCTTATATTTTTTAAAGGTATACCGGCACATTTATTTAATAAAATCAGCAAATGAATCCGCTATTTTTTTCACATCGCCGCCGTCGTGATGATATATCCAGACAGAAAAATTATCCGATGCATCAAGGTAAAGGTAATCGCCGTTTTCTTCCCCGATCACGAATCCGGATTCAACCCTTGAAAGCTCAACTTTCCCATTATCCGTAAATGCCCATTTATCCTGGCCAAATTCTTTCTGTAGCTGAACATACAATTTCAGGCATTCAAAATTAGCAGCTGTACCAACACCCTTCATCTCCCAGGTTTTTAAAAGTTCTTCTTCACCCATTAAATTCCAGTAACGTCCTTCATCTTCCGGATCATCTTTGTATTCACTGAAGGTTATTTCATCCCCGGCAGGATTTTCTTTCAGGAAATGGATGTATTCCTGAGGTAATTGTTGTGTGTAAATACCTTCGATCTTTAATGCCATTTTGTTACAGTTTAGAATTAAAAATGTTAAAAGTAATCTGTTTTTATAAAATTCAAAATAATGAGACAGGAAAAAGGAACAAGGTACAAGGATTTGCTAAGGGCAAAGAGCACAGGGCAAAGCGTAAATTCCTGATGTTTGGATATCTCTTGCTAAATACTCAAACTAAAAACTGTTTAGGGTCTTTCATGATTTCAGTGAGACCATAGATGTTTTCAAGAAAGGGGTTTGAGCTCAGACATACATTCATTCCGTTTACTGCCATTCTTTTTACGACCCACGGTATATTCGATCCGCCTCCTGTGAAAATATATCCGTTTGCTGTGATCTTGCTGGCATTGGGATCCCGGCCCACCTTTTCCAGGAGTTCAAGGAGCTGATCTTCTATAATCATAAAACAGGGATCTATTGCTTTCTGAAGGTCTTCGGTTTTTATGGTTTTATCTCCAACCCTACAGGTGTCGCCAAAGTCGGACAAATTTTCAAAAACATATTCAAGGTCTTCATCCGAGGGTTCAACATCATACAACCTGAACAGGCAATTTCGCAGTACTTTTTTGAGCTTAAGGGTTCCAAACCGAATGCTTTCATAAGCTATTATCCGTGAATCGGAAAAAGCAGACATTTCAATTATTCTTGTACCTATATCCACAAGGATGAAATGTTTCTTTTCAAATAAAATACCCATTGAGATTGCCGAACAAAAAGGCTGACTAACCAACCAAACCTCTTTTGCTCCTGCATACTCTGCTGCGTCTCGGTACCCCCGTTTTTCCACATCTGTGGTTCCAATTGGGATTGAAAAATACATTTTGTAATCTGAACGAAACCAGATTTTTTCATTCAATGCCTGATTAATAGCTCCTCGTAAAAGATGTTTGAATCCATGAAAATCAGCAATCACGCCGTTTACAGGTCTCAGAACGACATTTTGGGCATCATATTTCGACTCATTTCCAATACCGGTAACTTTATTGGTTTCCGTATCGAAAGAAAGTTCTGCCGGCTCGTAAAAAATCACTTTTCCTTCATGTGCAATCGTAAGATGCTGACTTCCGGGGTCTATAGCTATTGTTTTTGTGAAAAGATCAAAAAGTCCCATGTGAGAGTTACAAAATTTGCGATTTCCAATTACCTTTATCGTAGAATCTGTATTTAACGCTATCAATTTTCCACACATCATTTTTCCTAAGCACCACAAAAAGATACTCCGCTTTAAAATCATTGTTCGTTTTAAAATACACTTCTGCCCGGTTCTTGTTTTTTAACAGGACACTTTTCTCAATGGCATCTTCAATACCATCATATTTAGTCGGAATACCAAAAGAATTTGCCTGGCCGCCATATACACGTTTTTTATCTGTACAGTAGGATTCAAAAATAGGTTTGTAACGTTTCTTGTACTCATCAAAATAGTTTGTGGTTGAATCTTTTTGATCTTTTTCACATATCTCTTTTTCGAGTTCGTTCATTTGTGATCCATAATCAAGTGTGAGTTGTATCAGGTGATTTTCCAGTTCTATAGTTTCCATATGATTAGTTTAGGAGTAATTTTTACAAAATTCAAAATACTAAAATAAGGACTTAATTTACTTTTTAGTACAGTATTTTATTTTTACTTCTTCATTTAAGGCTTCCAGATCGAATTTATCCTCCAAAAAATTATCCAGGGATATTTTCCTGTCAACAAATAAATATTCGGCTATCAGTCTGTATCTGAAATATTTAAAAGACGCACTGTGTGTATCCGGATTATCTGTGCATATTCTGTCTAATCCCACTTGTTTATCGTATGAGCTTTCGTTGGCAATAAAGTCACAATACCCTTCATTTTTCCAGGAGGGGAGAAGTTTGAATTTTATAGGGCCAAGTCTGTTCTCTAAAAGTGAATGGGTAGTTTCGTGGGCGATAACACTGCTTAACGTTCGCTGGTTATTTTGTTTTCCGTTTCGAAAGATCAGATTTTCAGAGACAGCACATTTTGACAAAAATATATTTTGAGTAATCGGATAATTTGCCCCAAAGGCTTTTCTTGAAAGAGGGTTGAAATATGCAAATGTTCCAAAACTCTCGCAAATAAAAATATCCTGGGTAAAATTTTCTTTATATAATTCAGAGTTGATAAGAAGTTGTTCTGATCTGTCTAAAACGGATTTTAATGCTTCGATATTCATATCATCCGAATTATAGTAAACGGTAAAATTTTTATACTCCAGTGCATGGGCAAAAAGATAATGAGGGAAAACTAATGTCAGCAGGAATGTTATCCATATTCCGAAAAAGGATAACACAGAAATCATTTTAATTTTCATGACATAGTTTTTTAGTACAATCAACCTAACGTTAAAAAGTAAACTATGGTTGAAAAAACACGAATTATGATGTTAGGATATGAAAGACATTAAAATGTACTGACAACTCTAAAGCTGTCAGTACATTATGTGCCTTTTAAATACTAGTTTAACTGGTTGATAACAGCCAATATTTTATCACTGATCAAGCTCTGATTCTCTTTATCTGTAATAAAAGACAGGTCATCCTGATTTGATAAATACCCGATATTCAACAACAATGCAGGACATTTGCTTTCTCTGAGGAGCATGAAATTTGCTTCTTTCAGAGGTGTTCTGGTCCGTATTCCGGTTAATTGGCTAAGTTCCGAAACCATCTGATTGCCAATTGTTTTACTTTTTTCCTTGTAATCGGATTTTTTTGCCACAAAACATTCAATACCTGAAACATCCTTATTATCGACAAAATTCGAGTGAATGGAAATTAACAGATCAGCATCAGGAATGATACGTTTATTCAATTCCAGAAATTCATCTTTTTCACGGGTAAAGATCAAATGGAGATTTGTATCTGATGATGCTTTTTCTTTCAGCATGTTTGTAATGGAAAGGGCAATATCCTTTTCAAAAATTTTATCATTTGCTTTTGCACCAGGATCCTTTCCTCCATGTCCGGCATCCACGATCACCGTAAATGCTTTTGGATCTTCATTTCCATCCTGTCCGTTAACAAAGGCAACGCCAATAAAAAGCACGGCTGCCAGGGGTATTAAGGTCAAAATTTTTAACTTTGACCCATGATTAAATTTACGTTTAGTCATCATAATCATTCTTTTTTTAATTAATGAGTGGTTAAAACCTGAAGAAATGCAGATGAGTCTTTCTTCTGTAACTTGATTAATAAGGAGTGCCTGATACCTGAGTCTGTCAGTTCCGGTATTGAGTACTCCTTCATCTGCAAGGTATTCATGCACTAACTGTACAGATTTTCGCATCATCCACACCAACGGATTAAACCACATTACGGCCGATAACAGTTCAATCAGGATTATGTCAATAGAATGATATTGTGATGCATGAATACTTTCGTGTGTTAGTATATCTTTTTTGTCTGTTTCCTTCAGATAGTCCTCGGGAATAAAGATCCAGCGAAAAAATGTGAACGGACTTTTGACCTTGCTATTCAAGAGCAGAATGAATTTTCTTTCCCGAATCTTGTCACAACTTTTGTATAAAAAGAGGATTTTAAGAAGATGGATCAATAATCGCAATCCGAAAAACAGCAGTCCGGCGAAATAAATAATGGTCAGAATGAATGTAATGTTCCATTGGCTGTCCATACCAGGCATGATATTTTCCTGAATAGCTATTGGTACATTTGTTTCAGCAGAAAACGCTTTTTCATGAAATATTTCTTCCGTATCATATTTATCAGGCGATAAATCCAACTCAATGTGATATGTAGATAAAGGCATTGCTACCGATACCACCATAGAAATAAGCAGGAAGTATCTGAGAAAATGAAAACGTGTCTCTATTTTTTGAAAGAGTAAATAGCCAGGGTAGAAGATGCTTATACAACATGCCGAAATAAGGATGTGCCGGATGAATGCTTCCAT
>JBNKDZ010000048.1:0-7707 GCA_050288525.1 Cyclobacteriaceae bacterium | reverse complement strand
TGCTTAGGAGAAGTCTTTCAGATATACTGTTCCAATTGATGATGTTCGAGTAAAAGTAGTTGCTATACAGCTTGTAGTCAAGCTTTTTTAAACTTGCAATATAGGCAGAATATTCTTCTTCGATCGCTGCTGGAATATTTTCAGCTTTCATATTCAAGCCATGATACTCATCATTATATTCAACTGGCTCAGGGTCTGGTAATTCATTATATGTTTTAAGATCAAATTTCCATGTGACCGGGAATATAAGATCGTACTCAGCTTGTAAAACAGGTATATCATCCTGAAATATTTCCCTGTCAAAAGGTTCAAATTTACTTTTAATTGTGTATTTATATTCGATTTCACCCCCTACAACCACACCTTCAACAGCAAAAATCTTTACATTGGCAACACCTTCAATATTTTCCAGTTCCCTAAGATTATCTCCCTTTAATTCAGTGACTTTGCCATCGGGAGACACCGATCGGACTCTGAAAGAGATCATTTCATCATCATTGTATAAAGGTATATGTACTTTGTTGAATTTTTCTATTCCTGCATCATTAACCACATGGATAATACGATGTCTGGTATAAAAGGAGTTGGGTGTATTTTTAAATGCTGGTTTATTATGTTCCATAATACGATGATCACGTAAAACTACTGCCGGATAATCAGAATGATCGGAATCGATTTGATGAACAGAGGGTTGTTCCTGCCATTTAATGAGTGAATCAGTGATTTTCTGTGCATGAACATTAATGATTATGGTAATAAAAAACAGTGACGCAATGAATGTTTTCATGGATTATCTGGATTTTAAAATTATTGATTCCTGATTCGCCATCACCATCGTTTCAAGGGATTTGTTCCATTGTTCAAAATCTGATTTCTGAAGATACAGGAAGTTGGATGTGTATATTTTTGTATATCGTATATAATTGTCTTCTATGTGGTATTTTGCTGAAAATTTTATGTTATCACCTGAAAATTCTATGTCTTCAGGTAGGTAATCCACGCTGGAATTTTCAGGGATTCGAAATTTCACTGAAGAAATATACGTATAGCAGTACGATTCTTCGACCGGATAATTACGTTTTTGCAGATCAATTTTTTCTCCCGGCAATGATTTGTCAAGGTTCAGATTGATATAGGTTGTATTTCCTATTTTACGGCAGAAATCCGGTAAGGTAATATCGAATTTTACTTTTGCTGTATCTGATTTGTTATCCAAACCATTGAATTGCTCATGTTGAATTAAAATATTATTGTCACCGATAGAAAAATGATCTCTGAGGTATTCCTGTTCTCCAAGGATCTGAGCTTTTTGTTTGTCGTATATCAGGTCAACTTTTTTATGCCCCGTTAGACTGCACACAAACGTCCCGGTAAGGTTGTTGTTGATGACAGACACCTCTATATCGTCCTTTCGGACGCTCTCTCGCGCTTTTGAGACCGGCACTTTAACGATTTCAAATTCATTCAGGTTCTTACTGATAAGGGCTTCCTTTCCCTGGATCATACTGCTGGGCTGTCCGAACGGTACATATGCATTCGTGGCATCCAGAAACAGGTACTCACCATTATGTGTGGTAGTACATATCATATGATTATCAACTATTGTACTCGGAACGTCATTATATGAATATGACCTGTCCCGTGTACCGATCCATGTATGGTAGGCTTCAATTCCAACCATATTCAGCATGGTTTTCAGGAGGTTGGCCATGTCTTTACAGTCACCATACCGTTTGTTATAAACATCACCGGCAGCTCTGGGGATAAATCCGGCCATGCCATCTTCAAAAGCCACATACTTAATATTTTTCTGAACCCACTGGAAAATGGTTTTAGATTTTTCGTAGTCTGAATCCAACTCCCGGGTAATGTCTTCTACCAGTTTTCTAAGCTCGACATCACTGTATGGTTTTATATTGCTGATATGTTGTCGGTACCAATGAAACAGATCGTTCACATTATTTGCGACATTCATTTGAATTCCATTGGATGTATATGAATTTATAAAAGGGATAATATGGGGGGTAAAATACGTTCTGCCCGGTGCTTTTTTTTCATTAACAAATTTGGGCACATTGTTCATGGTCCAGGAATAGATGTTACGATCATTTTCTCTTCGTTTTTGGAAAATGATCTTTTCGGTATCCTCTCCGAATAGTTTATAGGATATTTTTACTTCATCCGGAAAGGAGATTGAATAAACTGCTTCCCTGATCTCATAGTCATCAGCAAAGAAAAAACCTGACAACATAAACGGATCTTCAATTTTTTGAGTGTATTCAAGCTGACCGACCGATTGGTTTTCCAGAGAAGGATATACAAAATCCAACCGCTTATATCCACCATAAAAGATTCCCGGTTGTACAAGATCCTTTACTTCTTTGTTGGTAACCCTGACCTTCTTAAACCTGGATTTATACGGTATTAATGTAGTGGCTTCCAGCTCGACAAGAGGAGTGAAATCTGAATAAAACACTGTTTCTCTAGAATTTTTTTCAAAATTAGAATAGAACTCTTTTTCTATCAGATGATGGGTATGCATTTGCAATTTGCCCTCAACTACCTCAATATTAAGATTTGTATGCTTTTTCAGATACAAGACATCACTTTGGGCAACTGCAATTTCATGATTTAAAGATAAGGTCAATAAACATAGAATTGTGATTGACGCATGATATTTAAAAAGAAACATTCAACTTGTGTTTTGTCCAAAAAATAATTCCAAATATACAAAAATCAATGATAATATTCCAATAATGAATTTGTAATATGACCAGGATGTAATTAAACCCGGATTTGTCATTAGAAATTGGATTGAAAGGTCTAAATGGTTGTGTTTCAGGAGATCCTGCGGGATTCCGACACGGAGTAATGTGATATATTGATTAGAATAAAAATTTGGCGAAGTGCCTTAAGTGCAAAAAATCAGCCCTTGCAATAAATTTTTATTGATGCCTTCGGATTCAAAGAAAAAAGTTAAAAAATTAATTATTCTAGCCTAAATTAGGGTAATATGTACATACAGATTATTTTGATAAAGCCAGTTTGCTCCAAAGCCAACCGGGAAAGCTATCCAGATAATTCGTATAGGAGTTATTTTTTTTATCTACCCAATCAGAGTAAATAAAACTTGAGCTAATAACACCGTCAATAGCTTCTATTTGTCTGAGTTTGAATATCTCTTCTTCTTTGTTTTTGCCTTTTATGGTGATAATTATTTTAGTGTCTTTGTGAAGAAAAGCTTCACAAACAGAAGATTTTTCAAGCTTGATTTTTATTTCTTCTGCTTTATCAGGTTCTATATTTAATATTATACTTGAAAGATTCATGAATGAACATAAATTAAAACTGTATAAATATATCAATATACATCGTAAATATATAACATTAAATATTCTAATTCTATTGTTTTCAGTATTTCTTTATTGTTAATATTTGTTTTCGCGTTTTTTTGCTTCTTCCAGCCATTCCGGAAGAATATTGTTGAGAAATTCAGCTTTTTCAGTTTCTAAAGTTTCCATGTCGAGGCCTACGAAAGCCTGGGCTTTGGATTTGGTTTCAATATCAGGATAAGGGATTTCCTGGTTATGTCCGAGTTCAGACAACAAACGAGCAAGTTTCAGGCGACCCTCCTGCGCTATGTTAATGCCTGTTGATATTACTCTTCCGATCTCAACGGGGGAGTGGAAGGATCCGCCATGGCTTGCTGCAGCATAGTCCCATCTCCATTGGGCATGACGTATATCAGTCAGAATATCCTTCATCTGGTCTTCGGTAGCACCATTTTCCCAGGCATATTTTGCTTCAACATGTGCTCTTACGAGTAGTTCTTCCAGTTTGTTCCTGTTTTCAATGATCTTATCCTGACGTGAATAAACATCCAGGATAAGTTGAGATGTTTCTTCCCGATGGCATACCTGACATGAATTGGCAACGTTGTTCAGCGGGCTTTGAACGTGGTGATCGGTAAATTTCTGTCCGCCCTCACTCATATATGGCATATGACAGTCGGCACATGATACTCCCCGGCTGGCGTGAACACCAGTCAGATATACTTCGTAACCCGGGTGTTGAGCTTTTAGCATAGGTGCCTTGCTTAGTTTATGGGTCCAGTCTGAGAATTCGATGTTGTCATAGTATTCTTCCATCGCTTCGGCAGACATGCCTTTGTCCCACGGAAAGGTCAGATACGGAGAACCTTCAACTTTCTTTTTGTCGAAATAGTATTCTACATGGCACTGAGCACATACCAGTGATCTCATTTCCTGATGTGATAGTTTGGAGGCGTCCTTTCCGATCCTGTTCAGGGCTTCTATCAGAGCAGGTCGCGATATTCGGAGATTCATGGTTTTTGCGTCATGGCAGTCAGCACATCCTATTGCATTGACAATTTCAGGACCACGGGTTTCCCATGTTCCTTTGTAAAATTCAGCAACACCTGCAGTAAAATCACCTTTTTCTTTGATTAACCTGTTCATTTCTCTGGGCACATCCGGGCTTTTGCATGTCCAACATGTATTTGGCATCGGACTTTTTTTGTCTCCGGAAGGCCCTCCGGTACGCAGGGTATTATGTATATCCGTGACCGCGTAATAATGTCCTCTTGACTGATTGTAATCTTTAGAAAATCCATATCCTGCCCATAACACAACAAGACGAGGGTCTTCTTCCAGCATGTCAATCATAGCAGATCCGTTGTATTTGCTGCGGAAGGAGGTGTCTGAAGTCATAAGATACGACTGGTATTCCTTCGGAAAGTTTTCTCCCCAGACAGCGTTTCTTGGTTCAAACTGATCATATTCCACTTTTGGAGTATATGTGAAAACTGCTTCAGTCCTGCGTTCGATGATGGAAGAAGCCAGTAATCCCAGAAAAAATACTACTACTACCGTTACCAGGAAAAGGAGCCATCCCAGCCATGGTTTATTTCGAATATGTTCGCTTAATGGTTTCATTGGATATTTTATTCTTTATGTACAATTTCTTTTAACCAATCCGGTACCGGACTTTCCGGTACAGGTACCCGTGCATTGGGAACGCTGGAAAGACTGTTTACTCTTCCGTGAGGTGTTTCCCGGTGACATTCCCAGCATTTTCGTTCCGTTTTGAAGTGATGAAAATCTTTTGTATACCGGAGTGTTTTTGCGTCAGTTATTGTCTGAGCATGACATCGGATACAGTTCTCCTGAACGACTTCTTTTCCATCGTCTTTAATAAAAATGACCTGTGGTTCCATTCTCAATGTAAACATAGTGGCATGTCGCATTCCGTCCTTTGCCTTAAAAAAGTATTTTCTGAAGATATTATCCTGAGGAACATGGCAATCATTGCAATTGGCCTTTTCTCTGTGCGAACTGTGAAACCAGGTAGCATACTGCGGAGCCATAATGTGGCAATTCACACACGTCTTCGGATCATCAGACAGGTATGAGGGGGCATTGGAAATCTGAAGCAGATATACTCCCAGACCTGTAAATATCCCGGCTAAAATGATAACCGAAACCAGCCATGTTGATGGTGGTGCGATATTACGAAGCATTTTTCCGGACATTGTTGGTTTTAAATATTATTATTCAATAAAATATCATTGATATTTGTTTTAAATATCAGATTTAGATGTCTGATAAACCTTTGTGTGCTGTTTATAAACTTATAATATTTAAGTTAATAATCAAATCATATTGATTAAAATATTGAGCTAATTAATGCTTTATATCCAGTTTTCCTGAAGGATTTCTCCTTCTATGCCTACTATTACGACCTTTATCGGGACCTTTCGTGCGGCATTTTGAGCAGCCATTTTTGCCAGTTGAAGCAAACCGGAGCAGCAAGGTACCTGCATGATCATAACGGTAAGGGTATTAATTTTAGCATGATCGATCAGAGTTTCGATTTTTGCGATATAACTTTCCAGGCTGCTGTCAAGCTTTGGACATGCAATTGCGAGGCTTTTCCCTTTAAGCCAGTGTTGGTGAAAATCACCCAGCGAAAAAGCAACACAATCAGCTGCCAGAACAACATCAGCTTGTTCATAACAGGCAGCCTGTGGATTTATTAGATGTAATTGCACAGGCCAGTGCTGTAACTCGGATTGACCTGATACAAGATCTTCCGAAGTGGCTTTTTGATGACCGAATGACATTGATTTTGCTCCAGGACAACCCGTATGTGCTTGATGTCCATTAGTATTTTGAATTTTATTCAGAACTTCATCAACATTAAACTCCAGATCCTCCTGATGTTCATGTAAAAAGTTCAGTGCTTCATCCAGGTATTTATGTTCATTTTGATCCTTTAAATGTTTTAAATGAGCGATCACGGTATTCTCACCTTTATCCACCATTATCTCCATAACTCTTCTTTCATCATAGGGTTCGGCCTCCCGTTTTTCTATGGATATAGCACCTTCCGGGCAGTGTCCGAGGCAAGCGCCAAGGCCATCACACATCAGGTCACTGATTAACCGGGCTTTTCCATCAATTATCTGAAGAGCTCCTTCATGACATGAGGGCACACAATCACCGCATCCGGTGCATTTTTCTTCATCTATTTTTACAACTTCTCTGATCATTTTTAGCTTTTTTATGAATTATATGACCAAGGTATAAACAATTATGTTCCAAATTTGGTAACATATGTTACAGGCGACTTTTATTATTTAGAAAAAACAGGAATATGTATAAGGTTCTGAAAGGGTGTCCACTATTCAGGGAGATGGATTCTGAAGAAATAAAGCATGTGCTTGAGGAGGTTTCGTTTAAGGTAAAGGCGTATGAAAAGAATGAGATTATTTCATTGAGCGGAGACATAGTAAAGGGGCAATCAATACTTTTAAAAGGAAGTGTGAAAGGGGAAATGGTTGATTTTGCGGGAAAGATCATTAAAATTGAAGACATCGAACATCCCAGATTAATAGCCCCCGCTTTTCTGTTTGGACAAAATAACCGG
This sequence comes from Cyclobacteriaceae bacterium, assembly GCA_050288525.1. Lineage (GTDB taxonomy): Bacteria > Bacteroidota > Bacteroidia > Cytophagales > Cyclobacteriaceae > JBNKDZ01. The sequence continues at coordinate 759 of JBNKDZ010000048.1, read as the reverse complement.
TATCCGGTAAATATTATTGCCAATGAGGATGTGCGGGTGTTATTTATACCCAAAGATTCATTTGTCCGGATAATGCAGCTTAATGAAAAGATTTTGAAAAACTATCTTGACAGCATATCTGACAGGGCACAGTTCTTAAGCAGGAAATTGAAGTTTCTTTCATTTCAGACAATACGGGGAAAAGTAGCCAATTATCTTTTTGAAATATCCGGAAAATTTCAAAGGATGGAGTTTATACTGCCGAAATCGCAATCTGAACTTGCTGAGATGTTTGGTGTGACACGTCCTTCAATAGGAAGAACTATTAGAGAGTTACATCAGGAAGGCATTATAAATGCAGCTGGTAAGAAGGTCGTTATTTGTGATAAAGACCGATTATTGGTGCTTATGAAATAGTATTGGATGTACTTGCGATTTTTCGTTTGGTTTTTACAGAGTTTTGTTGTTTATAATGCAGAACTTTTGTTTCTTTGCAGCCGTTTTTCGGGAAAAACAAAATAGTACATGCTAGGTTCCGTAGCTCAACTGGATAGAGCAACTGCCTTCTAAGCAGTAGGTTCGGGGTTCGAGTCCCTGCGGAATCACAAAAAAGAGGCTGTCTCAATAGCAGCCTCTTTTTTTTCCTCCTCACTCAAACTCAAACAGTTGCTGACCCGATTCTGAATCAACCGGCATTTCCGGATCAATCGTTATTTCCGGGGAGTTTAAAAATAAATTGTTTGGAGGAACAAGAGAAGTTACTTGAACAAAGAGCAGAGC
>JBNKDZ010000047.1:0-2160 GCA_050288525.1 Cyclobacteriaceae bacterium | reverse complement strand
CTTCCTTTGCTTCAGTTTTTCCTGAATGCACAATCATCAAAAAAAATATGACTATAGCATAAATACAATTACTTTTCCGAAGCGACATAAAATTATTTTTATCTTTCAGATAATACTTATTATAAATGTAAAAATATTTCGTAAAAAAAATTTATAAATACGATTTAATTGAAAGAACCGTTATACTTAATTTTCCTTTTCACTTCTAATTTAATTCAAACTCTTCATTTTTAATAAAATTTGGTTATAAAAACGATAAAATTATTTCATTATCCTTCAATTACTAACCGCCCCCTAATATTTCCTGTGCTGACCCTTCCGGTTTCAGGTGGTATATTTGAAAATATTCAAATACTGCCTTTAATGATTGATCCTAAAACAGTTGGCTATGAAAATTTATTAAACAAAACGACCCTTTATACACTTTATAGTGGATAAGATCAGGTTTTTTCTGATATTTTAACATATGAAACAGACCATCTCCGGGCTATTATTACTGTTATACCTCTTTTCACAATGGTATTCCTATCGAATACTGATCGATTTTTATATGTTTCGTGATTATTATACACTTAATTATTGTGAAAACCTCGATTCAGAAATAACCGGTTGCCGTGCTTCCTGTTTTCTGGAAAAACAATTGAAACAGGAAGGAAAAAACAAGGAGGCGTCTTCTCATTACGTCCAGCAGAAAAATCCTGTAATCGACAATTATCCTGCTGAAGTAATACAGATTATTGCGCCCAAAGGATCGGGATTTAAATTCAACATCATTTTACCACATATTTTACAGCCTGAATATCCAAAAGAGATATTTCATCCTCCAAAGGCCTGATAACAAGCCTTATTTCTACAAGTATTACAGCAAAACGGAAGTATAACGGATACTACCCTTTACGCATACTTCCTATTAAACAATTCACAAATACGATTATTGATGAAAAAAATTATCATTTTACTATTCATGATATTTAGCATGGATATCTATGGGCAGGAATCAACTATATCCGGAATAATAACAGACAAAAACACGGGAGAAGGTATATCAAATGTCCTTGTTTCAATAGAAGGATTTAATCGTTTTAGTTATACAGATTCGATCGGATCTTTTTCAATAATAACGAATCAAATGCATGATGCCCCTGTCATTTTGCAGATCCGGCATCTCGGTTATGAATCCAACTCACTGGAGGTGACTCCTGGCAACCATAAAATAAACATTTCCCTGACACCTTCTACGAGGGTGATGGAAGAGATCCTGGTAAAGACCAACAGACAAACGATCACCTCCAAAGATCTTGACAGTGATCAGATCATGAAAAAAAATCCGAAGGATGTCGGTGATATCTTTGGTGATGAATCCGGATTTGGCATCATTAAGCGTGGTGCCTATGCTATGGATCCGGTGTTAAGGTCTTTTAAATATGAGCAGATCAATCTTATCTATGACGGAGGAGTTTATGTTTCGAATGCCTGTCCGAACCGTATGGATCCGGCATCAACACATGTTTCTCCGGCAGAAATTGACCGTATTGAAATAATCAAGGGACCCTATTCGGTGCGATACGGACAAACGATGGGTGGTATTGTTAACATAATCACGTTTAAACCTGAACAAACAGATGACTCAAAGATCCATGGTGCGCTGGAAGGAGGATATGAACTTAACGGAAATGGTATAAGCGGAAGAGGCGTTATCATGACCTCCGGAAAAAAAGCAGATCTGATGGTTCAGGGAGGCCTGCAAAATTTCAGTGATTATAAAAACGGGAACGGGGACGAAATCCCGAGTGCATTTAAAACCTATGACTATGCTATAAAAGCAGGGTATATGCCAAAAGACAATCAGCGTTTGCAACTGAACTGGCGTCAGTCCTTTGGCCGGGACATAAAACATGCTGCATTGCCTATGGACCTGAAGACAGATAACAGCAGCATTATCTCTCTTGATTACGTGATCCGAAATCTTACCCCAAAGCTCATCACCCTCAATTCGAAAGCATACTTTTCGTATGTTGATCATTTGATGACCAATGAAGAACGACCAAATTTCGTGATGGTGGAAGCGGAGTCACCTGTAACTTCCCATACGTTTGGTGGCCGTTTTGAGCTTGGGATTACGCCGGGGAAAAAGACCACCATATTTACCGGGATTGATCT
>JBNKDZ010000046.1:0-10293 GCA_050288525.1 Cyclobacteriaceae bacterium | reverse complement strand
TCTGAGGTTGTTTTATTTAAAGACATATGTAAACAGATTGCAGGAGCTTTTCTTAATAACAAAACACCCTATCTGGAGTCCTACTACAGTGCCGTGTGGCCGGCAGATAATGTGATTTGTATTGCTGTCCTGAAAAAACATGGTGAATTGTTTAATTCGGAATATGAACAATTGATATCGGAATGGATTGAAAAAGTCAAAATGCATCCGGATCCGGCAACAGGTCTTATTCCGCATTCGGTAAATTCATATGCAAAAGTTATAGAAGGAGCCCGAGGGTCCTCACAGAGCCTGATGCTTAATTTTCTGATTGATATTGATGATGAATTTGCACAACAACAATTCATGTTGTATAAAAAACATTTTTTGGACTATTGCTTTGGGCTGCCAGGTATACGGGAGTATCCGAAAGGCATAAAAGGTGAAGGTGATATTGATTCGGGACCGTTAATCTTTGGATTTGGTGGTGCAGCAACTATTGTAGGTATGCGAACAATGTATCGCTATAACCAATACGATATTTCAAAGTCTATTGCAAACAGCGTAGAAGGATTAGGATTTTCCTATACATCAAATGGTAAAAAGAAGTATTTTTTCGGTAAGTTGATAATCGCTGATGCGTTTATTGCATGGGCAAACTCAATAAATGATAACAAACAGGCACATAATTCAAATTTGTTTTTGAACTTGAGTTTTCATACCATTTCTGTGATAGCAATTTTATTTTTAGTTCTGATGATGTGGTTTGTTTACAGGAAAGTCTTACGATTTCACCGCTCTTAGAAACAGGATCCATTTATGGCAGATCTTCCTGTTTTATGTTAATGATAATATTCGAAATGTTTAAATTAAAAATTTGATAACTCGATTTTTTAGTATCTCACATTCCGATTCAATTTATTTGAGATGATTTTTGTAATAACGTTTGGAAAAAGTGGCAGAATTCAGGAGTCTTTCAGATGAAGAACTTTATATCCGGGTGGGAAAGAGGAGTGATCTTGCCTTTCAGGAATTATTTAACAGATATTGGGAAAAATTGTATATATCGGCATTTAAGATCCTTGGTGATGAAAGTGTATGTGAGGATATAGTTCAGGATATTTTTTTAAATCTGTTGGAACGGTCCTGCACTGTTGAAATAAAAAATATGCGGGCTTTTCTATATCAGGCAGTTCGGTTTCAGGTGACAAATTCAATCAAAAAGATCCGGTTTATTGATAAGCGAGCTGAAATTATAGAGAGTCATCTGATGGGCAATAATGTTGAAGATTACATTGATTCTAATGAGACACAAACAATAATTGACCGTACTGTTTCATCCTTGCCTGATCGTTGCAGAGAAGTCTTTTACCTGAGCAGGTATGAAAACCTTTCAAATAAAGAAATAGCCTCCAGACTGGGAATCTCTGTTTTTACGGTAGAGACGCATATGAAGAAATCTCTCAGGTATCTGCGAAAGTCATTGGATATCGCCTGTGTGGTAGTATTCACTGGATTTTTTCTTAAATGAAAATTCATATTCGCATCGCCATTTTACCTGATTATTGCCTCAATATTAATAATAGGAAATTATTCAAATTTGAATACCCAATTATTCCTTCCCGATATACTTCCTTATAAATGATTGAATGAAAAAGGAAGAATTCATAGCGCTCGCCAATAAATATAAACTGGGTTTATGTACACAGGAAGAAAAGGTCCTTTATGAAAAAATCTATAGAGAACTTTTGCAGGAAGAAACCCTGGCTCCTGAATGGGACCAAAAGGTAAAAGAGCAGAAAAGGGAAAAAATCCGTTCACAGATAGAATTCAAACTACTTGAAAAGAAAACAAAAACGATTCATTTCAGAAGAAAGATCTGGCAGTGGGCTGCTTCTGTACTTCTGGTGGTTAGTGTTGGGCTATTATCCTATTTTGCTGAAAATCAGAACAATGAAATAATTAAAATAACAAAATCCACAACATCTAAACAGAGGTCATCTCTTACCCTGGAAGATGGTTCTGTTGTCGTTTTGAATTCAAATAGTCAGTTGTCCTACCCGGAGGAATTCTCATTGACTTCACGCGAGATCAGCTTGAGGGGAGAAGCATTCTTTGACGTCAGCCGTGATCCGGGCCGACCTTTTATTGTTCGTTCTGATGAAGTTGAAATAACGGTATTAGGTACTTCTTTTAATGTAAGGGCTTACGGAGAGGATCGTATTGAGGTCACGGTTTCCTCCGGAGAAGTTAAAGTAGCTGCACCTGAAAAGGGGAAGGAAGTATTGCTGTTAAAAGGTCAGCAAGCTGTCTTCCTAAAATCAACAGGTGAAATTACCAGGAATAATGTTGATCCCGAATGGTATGTGTCATGGATTAACCGGTCACTGGAGTTTGATATGATTCCTTTCAGTGATGTCGTAACTATACTGGAGAGAACGTATAACACCGAATTCAAAATACGGGGAAAGGGCTCCAATAATTGCCTGATACGTGGAAAATATAAAGACGAAAGCTTAATCAATGTGCTTGAAGGGCTCAAACTGGTTGTTGATTTTGATTATTTCATCAACGAATTCGGAACGATAGTGATCGATGGCAAAGGATGTGTCAACTAAAAATAGATATGTGTATGGAAATAACCAGATGATACGAATTCAATTTTATTGCTTACCAGGTAGGCGATAAAAAAAGTCCGAATCTGTTGGCGCAGCATTCGGACCTGTTCTTATCCCGACCATTAAATCGGGATCAAAACTTAATGTTTATTCTGAAAACAAAACTATGAAATTTAATTTACTTAAACTATTGATGTTTGCATCAAAACAGGTTATTTACGTTTTTTTGATGCAGGTAATTGCCCTGCAATTCCTGATCGCAGAACCTTCCAGCAGCCAGAGCCTGGAGGAGGTAGGCATTACATTACATTTAACGGATATTTCGATAGAAGAAGCTTTTAACGAAATAGAACAACACACGGATTTTAATTTTACATATGGACAACGCATTAAGAATCGGGATGTCATAGATCTCAATGTTTCAAACGGGAACTTACGGGAGGTTCTTGAATCCATTGCGTTACAAAGCAAAATTAATTTTCGAAGGATTAACAAAACGATCTATGCTATTCCCAGAGAGAACAAGTCTGATGAAGTGTATGTAGTCGAGGAATACACGGACAGGGAAATAAGTGGCAGGGTTATGGATGGAGAATTCAATGAGCCGTTGATAGGAGCTTCGGTTATAGTAGAGGGAACAACAATAGGAACGATTACGGATGAAAACGGGAATTTTAATTTGTTAATACCCGAAGACGCTCAGAATTTGATGATCTCCTATATTGGGTACGAAACGATTGTAATTCCTGTAGGAAACCAAACGATTTTTAACATTTCCCTGGAAATGGATATTTCGACACTTGGTGAAATTGTTGTGGTAGGATATGGTGTTCAAAAAAAGACCGATATAACAGGCTCAATAGGATCTGTTAACAGCGAAGATTTCAACAAAGGAAATATTACAAATCCTGGCCAGCTATTACAGGGAAAAGTGGCAGGGGTAAATGTATCGAATGTTAGTGGTGAACCAGGTGCGGCACAGGATGTGATTATTCGTGGAGTAGGTAGTTTGCGATCGGGCACCACCCCTCTTTATGTGATAGATGGCTTTGCATTAGACAATTCCTCCACCGGAGTCGAGACAAATCCTTTGAATTTTATCAACCCACAAGACATTAAAAGTATTGATGTGTTAAAAGATGCTTCGGCTACGGCTATTTATGGAGCACGAGGTGCCAATGGTGTAATTGTAATAACAACAAAGGATGGCAGTAGTGGTACAACTCAGTTTGATGTGAATATCTCATCCGGCATTTCTTCACTGGCAAACAAAGTAGCGGTATTTAGTGCTGACGAATTTCGAAAACAGGTGGTGACATCTGGTGGCACCCTGGATGATGGAGGGGCCGATACGGACTGGCAGGATAAACTGACCAGAACCGCCTATTCCAAAAATATCAATCTTACTCTAAGCAGCTCAAAAGACAAATTTTCATACTATTCTTCTTTAGGTGTCAATGATCAGGAGGGTATTTTGAAAGGGAGTGATTTAAAACGTTATTCAGGTCGGTTAAACCTGAGCCAATCAACATTAAATGATCGCGCACAAGTAATCTTTAATCTGGCCGCCAGCAGAACAGAGAATCTACGACCAGATTCCAGGGCTATGGTAAGTGATATGCTGCATCTGAACCCAACAACGCCGGTTTTTACGAATGGAAAGCCAACATTGTTGGAAAATATGCTTAATCCTATAACTCGTGAGAGAATATATAGCGATGAAGCCATTAACCATCGAATACTGGCCAATATTGCCCCTTCAATAGAAATTGTTAAAGGGTTTACATATAAATTGAACCTGGGCATTGACTATTCTGCTACAAATAGAGACATACAATACAAGCCCTATTCCTTATTGGAAGATTATATCAACGGTTCGCTAAACTCTGTTTATACAACAAACAAAAATACGCTGGTTGAGAATACCCTGACGTATATTCTGTCTCAGAAGGATCACGATCTTACCTTTTTGGTGGGACAAACGTATCAAAAGACGTTTGAGCACCAAAAGTCTTTCTCGCTGGAAGGCTTTGCTGATAATGGAATTGAACCCATATACCAGGATCAGACAAGTGGCGAAAGTACTCCAACCTCATTGTCAACCTATGCCATTGAAAATGAACTGCAGTCATTTTTCGGACGAGTTAATTATGGATATTCTGACAAGTATTTGCTTACCGCCACTATGCGTGCGGATGGTTCATCCAAATTTGGGGGGAACAATAAATATGGTTATTTCCCATCTGTCGCACTGGGGTGGAATCTCTCGAAAGAAGATTTTTTTAATGCTGTAAACTTTATCAATAATCTGAAATTCAGAGCCAGTTGGGGACAAACAGGGAATCAGGAAATCCCGTCTAAAATCACCAAGTTAAGCTATTCGGATAGCAAAAGTGATAACGATACCTATCCTATTAACGGGAATGAGAGTTCTTTTGATGATTATTCTTATGGAACCATTTTTACCCGTCTGGCCAATCCCGACATACAATGGGAGGTTTCTACACAAACCAATGTTGGACTTGACTTTAGTTTGTTTAAGAACAGATTGTCAGGAACCATTGATTATTTTGATAAAGTATCCGAAAATATTTTGCTCGAAGTTACTCCTGTAGACCCTATTCAGCCTACAGATAAATTCTGGACCAACATTCCGGATATGAAGATTAAAAACAAAGGGATTGAGGTGACAATGGATTATCGGGGTGAATTACAGGACGATTTTGTTTATAACATAGGAGGAAATATTGCTGTAACAAAAAATGAAGTTAAAAATTCCCCCTATAAAGTGCTGACCACCGGTGCCGCCCAGGGAGCTGGTCAAACTGGGGCCACCATCAATGGGAATATCAATGGCGAGTCTGTCGGATCGTTTTACATGGTTGATTTTTTAGGAATTGGTGAAGATGGGCTAAGTATTTTGTCTGATGAAAGAAAAGTTGTTGGTCATGCCTTGCCTGAGATTGTATATGCGTTTCATTTGAATTTTCAATACAAAAATTTTGATTTAGGATTAAACTTCAATGGTGTGTCGGGAAACAGGATCTACAACCATACAGCCATGTCTTTATTCACAAAGGGACTTCTCTCCTCTAATTTTAATACGACAGAACTGGCAGTCAGGTATCCCGGTGAAGATATTACCAATTCAAATACTGTATCTACCCGCTACCTGGAAAAAGGTGATTTCCTGCGTTTGAACAATGCAACCTTAGGTTACAACCTAAACCCGGAATTGATAGGTTTACAGAGTTTGGTAAATAAAATTCGACTTTCTGTTACCGGCCAGAACTTGTTCGTTATCACAGATTATACCGGATTTGACCCTGAGATCAACTCCAACCTTTCAGTTGATGGGATTCAGACTTTCGGAATTGATTATTTCAATTATCCAAAAGCAAGAACTGTTGTATTTAGCTTAAATGTATCATTCTAAAAAACACTTCAAGATGAAGAATAAATTAATAATTACACTTTTCGGGATCAGTATATTGTTAAATCTGAGCTGTACCGATCTGGAAGAAGAAGTACTGGATGAATCTCTTAAGGGAAGCGGTCAGGCCGAAGTCATTAGTGGCGCAATAGCCCCTGCTTACGGTCAAATATCATGGACGTGGAGGCATACCAACTATTATGGCTTACAATTAATTCCTTCTGATGAGGCTATATTGCCGTATCGTGGAGGGACCGATTGGTATGATGGGGGAAAATTTCTCGAAATGCATACACATGATATTTCTGCAGGTAATGATTTGGTAAGCAGTGCGTGGAACGAGGTCACCAGAAATATTTCCAGAGCCCTTTCAGCTATTGAAGTATTGAAACCTCTCGCTGAGCAAGGTGATAAAGAAGCAGAAGGAGCACTCTACGAAATGATAGCATTGAGAGCATACATGAATATGCTGATGCTGGATAGTTGGGGAGTAGTATTTAAAAAAGAAATGTCAGGAGAACTTTCAGAAATTCTCAGGGGACAGGATGCAATCGACTATATCGAAGAAGAGCTGTTATCAGTAGTGGATGTTATCAATACGAATAAAGGGCCCGGAAGGATGACACAGGCGGCTGTTTGGGGTCTGTTAGCCAGATTGAACCTGAATGCTGCTGTGTACCGTGATCCTTACGGAACACCTGTTTTTACTACAGAGGATATGGATAATGTAATCAGGTATACGAATCATATCATCGACTCAGAAGCATTTTCTTTATCTCCGGAATATTTTGACTTGTTTAATGACAGTAATCATGACAATCCTGAATTGATTTTTGCTGTAGACCAACGTGGTGTATTGAAAAGAGAACACAGCCGTTGGGCCTACTGGTCTCTTGCAGGTTCATGGTTTCCCCGGCCGGAGCATCCAAAGGCAGACGGTACTGACGGACCTGCCATCACGTCTGATTTTTACCAAACCTGGGTAGATGCCTATGGAAGTGTCGACCCTGCTGATGCCGATGCACGATTCTACCAAAAAAATCAACAGATTCCCGAAGAACTCCAGGACCTTACAGGGCTCTCACCACTGAACGATGCGGATCATTATTATTGTAAGGCGACCGATGATTTTGAAATTGACCGTGGCATTATACGCGGTATAATCTGGGGGCCAAGAAAGGATGAAAATGGCTCTTTCTATACATGTGATGATGGTTATAGAATATACCCTGTTAAGCAAATCAAAGGCAATGGCCCCGATAAGGATGTAGGTTATGTGGATCATACTTTACAGGTCGATTTCACAAATGAAGGAAGGCGGCATGCTAATGGGTATCGTGTTTCGAAATACCAGTTTAGCCATACATCACCTGATGGTAACGGTTATAGTAGCGTAGACCTTGTGCTGATGCGGTATGCTGAGATATTTCTGATGCGTGCAGAGGCAAAATTGAGGAAAGGGGATAGCCCCGGAGCTTTGGCCGATGTCAATTTTGTTCGAACATCCAGAACAGCCCGTGAACCAGTTCCTGAAGCACTCCCTTCGATCGATTTGGAAATACTGTTCCGGGAAAGAGGTTTTGAACTCTACTGGGAAGGCTTCAGACGAGGAGACCAGATCCGGTTTGGTCACTACGAAGATTCATGGACAGAGAAAACAGATAATAACGTGCATCACAGATTATTCCCGATTCCGCAGAAGGCTATTGACGGTGCGTCGAATGTGGAAGGTTATCTGGAACAAAATGAATCGTATTAAATCTTGATTTATAATAGTTGCGGCAGGTTTTCTTGCCGTAACTGTTTTACAAACGATAAAAATGCATCCGATTTGACAATTGTATTAAAACACAATACAATTTCTGTCCGATTTCATCAATTAAAGTTGTACTAACTACATAAACATTCAATATCATGATTTCAAAGAATATTTTACATAATTTATCTTTTCTGTTCATAATAATGATGAGTTTTTCCTGTAAAAAAGATGTCGAACAGGAGCAGGTTAAAAACGAACCCTTAAACATAATTTTCATGATCGGAGACGGAATGGGAGTGTCTCAGATTACAACGTCTTTTTATTATAAAGATACATCATCAAACTTTGAGCGTTTTAAGAATATCGGATTTATTAAAACGTCATCGAAAAGTCATAAAGTAACAGATTCTGCAGGTGGAGCAACTGCTTTTGCAACGGGTGAAAAGAGTTATAACCGGGCAATAGGCGTTTCTACAGACACCATTCCTTTACCTACAATTATTGATTATGTATCCACGCGAAATTACAAAACAGGATTGATAAGTTTATCTTCCATTACCGATGCTACACCGGCGTGCTTTTATGCTCATGTGAAGGACAGGAGCATGGAGGAAGATATTGCTAAACAACTCCTGACAAGTGAAATAGATTTTTTTGCCGGAGGAGGAATGAAGTTCTGGCAAAACAGAAGCGATAGCGTTAATTTGTATTCAGCATTTATGGATGCCGGATACCTGATGGATACCGCTCTTTTAACAGAAGATCCCGTTAAGGACAAAAAGTACGGATTTCTTATGGCTGAAAAAGGATTGCCTTCCAAAATTGAAGGAAGGGGTGATTTTCTTCCGGAAGCTACCGGATTAGCACTTGATTATCTTTCACAGTCTGATTCCGGATTTTTTCTGATGATTGAAGGATCTTTTATTGATTGGGGAGGGCACGCCAAAAACGGAGAAATGGTAATTAGTGAAATGCTCGATTTTGATAAGACACTTGGTATTGTATTGGATTATATTGATAAACATGAAAATACACTATTGGTCGTAACCGCAGATCATGAGACGGGAGGGTTGTCTGTTGGGAAATCATATCAGCAGAATCCTTTAACCGGAGAAATAAAAGAAAAACCGGATTCTGTTGCAGTATATTTTACCACAGACCAACATACAGCAGCACTTGTCCCTGTATTTGCCAAAGGGAAAGGGTCAGATTTATTCACAGGGATTTATGAAAACAACGAGATAAACCATAAAATGAAGAAAGCTTTGGAATGAACTTTCTATTACGATTTCACAGTTCTGAGAAAAACAAACCGGATCCATTTTGGCAGAAAGATCGCTCCGAGCAATAAATAGGGATAGTAGGTGAACAACCGCCACAAAATATTGGTGATGAATGTGTAATCTCCTAATATCTGTATAAAGAAGTAAGGGAATACAGCTTCGGCAACACCACTGCTTCCCGGAGTAGGAGCAATCAGCATGACGACCCAAAGGATTATTTGCTTGCCAAAAATATATGCGTGGTTCAGCAACGTGACTTTGGTCAGCGATGCTCCGATGCAGTTGAGCATCAGATATCGGCTGCTCCAGATAAATATGGTTGACAACGATAATTTTACCCAATACATTTTTCCTTTGTTCCGGATCTGTTCGGAGGCCAGGATCATCTCTGTTCCACGTTCGTATGCTCCATATCGCCAGCGACGAAGGAACTTGATGGAGGTGACCTTGATCAAAACCCATTTGAATAACCTTGGATTGATCAACAAGGCAAAGGACATGATAAAGGTATATAATGCGATCAACGCATAACTGATAAAGAAAAACGCAATTATCAGGTTGTTTTCGGCAAATCCATCTCCCTCAGCAACTACCGGAAAGATGTTTTTGAATCCCATTAACAATACCAGAGGGGTGGCCAATACAAAAAACAGGTTGTCAAATATGGCTGTCAGCATGACATATCCCAATGCCTTTCCGGGTTTTATGCCTTCTTTCCAGAGAATAAATACCGCGACAGCTGTTCCTCCAACAACCGACGGTGTTACTGCAGAGGCAAATTCCCACAGGATGATTACATACAAACTGCTACGCCAGTTAAGGGCGTCTTCTGTAATGAATTTGATCCGGTACATGTATCCTGCAAAGCGTGCTACGAATACAAAAGCGGCCAACAGCAGTGGCACCGGACTGGCGTCCCGTATCAGGCTGAGGTTTTCAATGGTAACGCGTTCATCACTGATAAAAAGATACACCACAATTCCAATACCTAATATGACAGGAACCCATATTTTGTTTGGATTGAGTGTTTTAAATATTTTTTTTGCATTAAGATCCATTAATTCACGAGTTCTTTTTCAAGGCGTTCAATCCAGAAATTGTTGTAACCTTCCCCCAGATGTAATTTGATATGAGAAAGCTGCAACAACTCGAGTATGGCAAGGAAATTATAGATTACCGCAATTTTTTCTTTGTTGTATTGTATAACCTGTTCAAAAGACA
>JBNKDZ010000045.1:0-2512 GCA_050288525.1 Cyclobacteriaceae bacterium | reverse complement strand
GCTTCGTCCTTCAAATCCACCCCGACTAGTACATTCTTACCCTTATCTCTGTCAGAACAGGTTATCGGGATTTAAAGATTACAAAAATTAAATAATCCTTTCCATCTTATAATCTAATCAATTCTGTTCAGACATAATTTCTTCGTATTTGGCCCGGGATTGCAAATCCCTGAATTTTCTTAATGAATAAATATTTGGGCGTAGTAAAAAACATACGCCAGTTGATTTATTTATGGCAGAGTGGCCCTTTGCGCACCTCTTTGCGACCTTCGCGTGAAACAAAACATCCATAGCTCCGGAAGACTGTCAGAACAGGATTTCAGAATTTAAAGATTTCTAAGATTTAACAATCCTGCCCTTCCTATAATCTTATCAATCCTGTACTTACATGAATAAATCGACATTTCTTTTATCACCTCATCAGGTATTTCATCCATTTTTTTCGTAATTTACTATAAACCAAACGAATTTATCGGATGTACAAGCTTCTGCTATGTTTGCTTTTGTTGAATTCGGTGTATACCTGCGATGACAAGGTTAAATTTAAAGATCCTCAGCCATCCGGCAGGAGAAATATACTATCCGTTCCTGTGGCCTTACAGGGGACATACATATCAGAAGATGAGGAATATTACCTGTCGATAGATAAAAGCAATATTATTGAATGGACCTCAGGGAGCATTAATACACTTAAAGATTCCCTCGACTATGATATAGACTCTACAAAAATCGTTCACCGAAAAAATAACACAATTGAGATCATCGATGAAAGTTTCAAAATAAACCTGACATATACCAAAGACTCGGTGTCCGGACATTATACGCTCACAGACACCCTGTTCAAAGTCTGTCCGGATCAGTTATTGCGGAAGTACAAAGGCCATTATTTTCTCAATACAAAAAAAGCAGACAGCGAATGGGAACTACGTATGCTGACGATAAAACAAGATACCCTGATCATTTCCAAAGTAAACCATCCGGATGATATTGAAGCATTTAATCAGGTCACCCCTACCGAGATCCTTGAGCCTCATAAAGGGAATAAATCAAAGATCAGGATCGATCCGAAACGAAATGCATTTAAAAAGATCATGCGTGATTACGTTGCGGAAACAGACCGGTACATTCGATCCAATGAATAATTTTTTGGTCTTTTTAACCTTCTTCTAACTTGATTATGTACACTTTATATACAGAAGATGTAAATTTTTTTTACACAACTACGCACCTCAAAATATTTATTGCATTGTTTTTCAAGTAGTTACATTTTAGGCATAATATTATTACAAAATACAGAGGTGAATCGGAAAACGGGTTATGGAATTATAAAAAGGTCAATCGCAAAATGATAAAACACTATTTCAAAATTGCCTGGAAGAGCATAACGCAACATAAAGCGGACATGTTCATTAATATTTTCGGACTTTCCTCCGGGCTGGCTTTCTGCCTGCTGATCCTTATTTATATTCAGCATGAAAAAAGTTATGATACGTTTCATGATCAGGCTGACAGGATTTATCGGATTCAACGGGATCCTTTTGCCCGACTGGCACCATCCTTCACTCCTTTGTTGAAAAAAGATTTTCCGGAAATTGAACGTGCTTTCAGGATTTTTGGCAATCATGAACTGGAAATAAAAATCAACAACAATCGATTTTTGGAAAAGAAATTTTGTTTTGCTGAAAATGATCTTTTTAAAACCTTTACTATTCCATTCCTGTTCGGGGATCCTGAAACAGCCTTATCCGAACCAAATAAAATCGTATTGACTGAGACGACTGCCAAAAAATATTTTTCTGAAGAAAACCCCATAGGGAAAAAGATTATGCTGGAACAGGAAGGATTGTTTGAGGTGTCAGGCGTCATCCGGGACTTTCCTGATAACATTCATTTTAACTTTAACATGGCTGCTTCTTACATCTCCCTTGAAGATGAATATTTCCAGGGAGATAACAATTTTTCAGACAATATTTGTTTTACATACATACTCCTGACTCCGGGCACAGATCCATCCCAATTGGAAACAAAACTCCCGGACTTTTTATACCGAAGTATCGGCTACCGTCCTGACGACATTGAAAATGACCGGAATAAGCTGACCATGATCAAAGCTTCCGATATACACCTGCATTCTCATGCCTTAGGTGAATTTGAAACCAACGGGGACATCAACTATGTGCACATATTTTCGCTTGTAGGATTCCTGATCCTCCTTGTTGCAGGTATAAATTACATTAATCTTACTACTGCGAAAGGCTCGATCCGATCCAAAGAGGTAGGACTCAAAAAAGTCGTTGGTGCCGGTAAGAAGCATCTTATATTTCAGTTTTTCTGCGAGACCTTGCTACACATTTTCATTTCCTTTGCCGGCGCGCTGCTCATACTGGCACTTCTGTCCCCTTACTACAAACAGATCCTCCCGGTAGAAAATATCCTGTTAATGATCAACCGTCAGACACTGATAACTACATTGCTGATTATTTCAGGCACGTTTGTGGTTTTGGGTATTTAC
>JBNKDZ010000044.1:0-11894 GCA_050288525.1 Cyclobacteriaceae bacterium | reverse complement strand
TTGAATTATTTCTATCATTCAGGCAATAAATGTAATACTATAATCTATTTAATAGATCCACACATGCTAACATCAGATTATTTCGATTTTTCTGGTAATTTGATAAAAGAACCCCTTAGTATTAGCTTTTTACTTAGTATGATAAAATCAGGTGGGTTTTCTAATATTAGAACATATGTAAATTCAAAAAAGCGACTCCCTAATTCATGGTTAGTAAAATATAAATGTGAAAGACTAAATATTGAATTAGATAGTATTGACTCTTTAAAAATGAAAAATAGAGAGAGATTTTTATCTCAAACTGATACTCTAGATAAAAATATAATAGCAAAACAATCAGCTATCATAGAAGAAACTACAAAGATAATTCTTGAAAATCATGGTGAAATAATTTTCATTATTCCTCCAACTCTATTTGATAACCCAACTGGATATAAAGAGTTAATTGTGTTTTTAAATAAAATGCAAAAGGAAAATGGTATTAAATATTATGATTACAGCTCAGCTATAACAGAAATGAATTTTTTTTGGGACTATGACCATCTTAATAAAGCAGGGATGGAGTATTTTTTGAAAAATTATTTGTACGATGTATTGGATGATAGAGATTAAAATAAAAAATAAAAGCACGATTATCAATAACGAAGCCAAACTTCCAAAAATCGAACATCCCCTACCATTGTTTAGTGACTACTTAAAACTTAAAACGAGGATATTATCCTTTCGGAGTTGAAGATAAAATAGATTTACGTTTAGGACAAATTATAGTACAAACATTGGAATCCGATATACCAAATAGAAAAAGACGGTAAATCATTCGTGGTAAGAGATGACATTGAATATGGTTATCTAAATGTGATTCCTCTTTGGGCTTTTGGATTGAATTATTAAACTAAAAAAATGCCAGGCGTTAATATACAGGAATATGAGCGGTCTGAAATGCCTGTTCCGATGCATCATGCTTTATCGCACAAGGTAAAAAAACAAGCGATTTTGCTAAAGCATCAACCCACCCTCACTAAAGCCTACATCCTGCCACTGACCATCCAAAAATACTTTCAGGGTTTTATAACCGGCTTCTTTTAGTATGGCAACCGCTTCAACAAAAGATCCGGTGATCTCGGAAGGTACATGGGCATCTGAATTCAAACAAACGGGGATGCCCATCAAATACATTTCCTTGATTATATGTTTAGAAGGATAGGGCTCCGTCGTGATCTTTTTATACATGCCGCGGGTGTTTATCTCAACAATGGTTCCGGAAGACCTGATTTCTTCCAGTGTTGAAAAAACAGCCTCCCGATACCAGGGTGCCGTTTCGTCCCAGGCGCAATCGGGTTGGTTTTGAATCTTTATTTTGTCCAGATGGCCTGTCACATCCGGGCAATGTAACCGAACCATCTCGCGTGTCAGGGAAAAATATTGTTCAATAGCCTGTTGTATGTTATTGTGAAAGATCTGCTCCAGCCCGGAACGAAACACGGTATGCGTGCCATCAATTTCCCAGGGATTACCGCTTTCGAAAATACCGGCATGATGTATCGATCCGATGGTGTAGTCAAGTGTGTATGCTTTCAGGGCTTCATGCCCTGGATATATTTGTCCGGGCACATAATCAATTTCAAGGCTTTTGTGGATCTGTATCTGATCGCCGTATTTTTCGGAGGCAAGCGCAATTTCCTTAAAATAATCCGGGAGGTCTGCTTTCTTCATGTTCCATGTGCTGGGGTAGGGAACAGGTGTGTGGCAGGAGAAACCTAAACTTATGATTCCCTGACGTATAGCCTCTGTAACATGCGATTCTACAGAACCCTTGCCATCACAATAGTGACAATGATTATGGAAATTTGCCCATTTCATATTCAAAT
The DNA here is from genome assembly GCA_050288525.1 of Cyclobacteriaceae bacterium. Classification (GTDB taxonomy): domain Bacteria; phylum Bacteroidota; class Bacteroidia; order Cytophagales; family Cyclobacteriaceae; genus JBNKDZ01. Next base: position 10,026 of record JBNKDZ010000044.1, on the reverse strand, counting down.
ATGGATTATTTTTTACATTTTGTCGTAAAATGAAGAAGTATTAATAAACTGGTAACATAAAAGAAACGTAATAAAAGATCATTTTGGCAAAATTGCCATCCAATACAAAGGAAGTGAAGTTAAAACGACTTTATAAGCAATTAGATGCATTGTATGATGATGCATTCAGGTATAAACTGGAAGAAGGAGATAAACTGGTTATATTCAGCGATCTTCATATGGGAGATGGTAGCCCGAAGGATGACTTCAGGAGTAATGCGGGGCTATTTAAGTCCGTTATTGAAAAATTCTATTTTAAAAACGAATACAAACTAATACTAAACGGAGATGTTGAAGAGCTTTTGCGTTACCCGATCGGGAAGATTACCAAACGATGGAAAAAGATCTATGACGTGTTCAGAATGTATCACGCAGAAAACCGGCTTTTTAAAACCGTTGGGAATCATGATATGCTCTTAACCTTTCCCGACCCGCCCGAAACGGAATTTGATGTACATCAGGCACTTCTGCTTGAAACGCAACATGGAGAATTGATGGTTTTTCACGGGCATCAGGCATCTATGACATATCAAAGGATCAATAAATGGGTGGGGTTTATATTGAGGTATATAGCCAATCCTCTCGGGATCCGGAATTATTCAGTGGCACACGATAGCAGAAAACAATATGCTATTGAGAAAAAAGTGTATCACTACAGCAGCTTCAGAAAAAGAGCTTCCATAATCGGTCACACACACCGGCCTCTGTTTGAATCATTGTCAAAAGCGGAACGTCTGAAGTATCGAATCGAACAACTTTGCAGGGCCTACAACAAAAGGAAAGAAGAGCAAAGCCGTAAAAAGATCAAAAAGCAGATAAAAAGTCATAAAAAGGAACTGAAAAAACTATCGAACAAAAACAACGGCGTACTATTTGAAAGTCAGCTGTACAATTCCATTTTTCACATCCCATGCCTGTTTAACTCCGGATGTGTCATCGGAAAACGAGGTATGACCTGCCTCGAAATAACCGAAAACCAAATATCTCTGGTGCATTGGTTTGACCAGCGTATTAGCCAAAAATATCTGAAAAAGAAAGGATATGAACCTGAACAGGTCGAGGATTCCGATTATTACAGGATGGTATTAAATAAAGAATACCTCGACTACATTTTTACACGAATCAATCTTCTGACATAAATGAAATGTCACCTGACAGCGTCCTAAGACCTATCAGCGTGTAATCAGACAACAAAATTTACTGCCAGGTAAAACTAAAAATCCTGTAATCCTATAAATCCTGTTCAGACAACTTACATCAAAACAACGCTGGCTGGAAAGGATGAAAATTCTGATTTAGCCATGTTACTACAGGTTATAATATATCCGATACTTGTTTATAGCTGTTTGCAATGCCTTGTTAAAATTATGTGTTTATAAATAAATATTTGTAATATATCTGTATGATTTTTCTGTTGTTTTGTTATATTTGCATAATAGAAAGATTCAGTTGAATAATTTTTATCATTCCAGGATTGGATTTTTCATGTTTTTTTAAAGCTCAAATACGTAACCTAATACCAACATGCATAAAGAGACCAACATGCTTGTCAGCATTGATGGTAATTCATTTCATCATTTTGATCAATTGCTGATCGAGCAGGAGATAAGCAACCACCACCGGTTTGAGCTAGTGTATAAGCTCGATTATTTTTCAAACAACCGGGCCGGTTTTTTTGATGATACCAAAGAATTTATAGGAAAGGAAATTGTTGTTGAGATCCGGACAACCGATTATAAAGGAGGTATGTCTTCCGGAAAATTCATAGGACTTGTTACGGAGATCAACTTTTCGAGGTCCGATTTTGAATTAAACGGTAATGTTATCCATATCATTGGTTATAGCCCTACCATATTACTTGACAGCGGACCGGATTGTGCATCGTATATCAGTCAGGATTTGAAAACTGTTGTAAGGAAAGCCACCACCGGGCATCCGGAGAATGTGCTGAAAATAAAAATCGATCCACGAAACAAACAAGCGATCCCATATACGGTACAATTTAATGAAAGCAGTTTCTCCTTTATCCGTCGGCTGGCAGCCCGTCATGGTGAATGGCTGTTTTTTGACGGAGAAGAATTGGTGTTCGGACAAAAGGATATTTCTACTTCGGTTTTGATGCATGGAGAAAATCTCATGCATTTTGACCTGAAAACAAAGCTTCAGCCACAACAGTTTACATTTACCGCGAGAGATTACTCAAAAGATAATGATCTCACTATTACCTCTTCAGATCAATATTCGATAGCAAAGGGCATCCCGAAGTATGTGGCTGATGCGTCTGCTTCATTTTTTACAGGCGCTTCAAACAGATACTGGCCTCAGCCTTCACTGGAAAACAATTCAAACCAGGTTCTGAGAGAAGCGGCAAAACTGCATAAGGATAGTCTGTTTGGAAATACTGTGGCAATAAGTGGTAAAAGTGTTAACCCATCGTTAAAGGTAGGTCATGTGGTGGATGTAAAAGGTAAGGGACTGAATTATGGAAGCTATATCGTCACACAATTAACACACCGGTCAGAGGCCAGCGGGGATTATTTTAATACGTTTACGGCTGTTCCTTTTGACCTGATTACCCCTCCGGATACCAATGTGGCAATTATGACGTTCAGCGGTGATCAGAATGCCGTTGTGGTTGATAACAACGATCCCGAATGTCTTGGACGCGTAAAAGTGCGGTTTATGTGGTCGACCAGTCTTTCTCCCTGGTTGCGAGTTATGACACCACATGCCGGGGCTGATAAAGGGATCTATTTTGTGCCCGAGATCGGAGAAGAGGTGCTGATCGGTTTTGAAGGTAGTGATGTCGAAAAACCATATGTCAAAGGATCCTTGTACAACGGACATGCCAGCGCATCCGGTTGGGGGACAAAAACGAACGATGTAAAAGCAATTCGTACCAAAAGCGGTCATACCATCCTGTTTGATGACGCAAAGGGAGGTACGAGCATCACCATTAAAGACAAATCAGGAAATTCTATCTTCCTCAATACCAGGGAAAAGAGCATTACTATTGAGGCGCCTGAAACCATGACATTGAGTGCAAGAAACATGTATATCAATGTGGAGCAAAATCTGACTACCAAAGTAGGGAAAGACAATAAAACAATCGTTGGTGCCAATAATAAGTTGACGATTACTGAAAAACACGAATTAAGCGCATGCTCTGTCGAAGAGAACATCACCGAAGACATGAAATCAACAGTTGGCGGGGATCTCGATTTGAAAACCGGTTCAGCAAAATTCAAATCCAGTGAAGGAGACTTTCTGATAAAAAGCGCCGGTATGGCTACATTACACGGCAAAACCGAAACACGAATAAACAAAGGCTAGGAAATGTACGACCGTTACACATGGTACCTTCGAAAACGTATTGAGCCGGTAGAATTGGAGACCGAACAGCGTCTGCTTTTTTCAACATCCGTTCAGTCGGTCAATAAAATAGGAAGAGTGTCATCAGTAACATGGGAACGGGAGGTCCAGATCATGCATACCCAACGGGCCAGGGAGTTGTACAAATTCCAGATATTTCTGCTGAATTCAGACATCGTACTTAAACGCAAACCGGAGCCTAAAAGAGATTTTTTGAAAAAGATGATGTACCTGTTTGATGAAGTAGTGGTCTGGGTTGATACACATGGCACTATTACAGGGGTTCACAACTTTCCGTTTTTGCAGTACCAATGGAAGCAGTTAAAGACCGAATTGATGTGGGAGTATCATACCCCGGAATTTACACCATACTATGAGCAAACCGATATGATGCTTCAGGATCAGAGTCTTCTGGTAGATTACCTTAATCTCCCTGGAGTATACGGACTTTATTTTAACGGATACTGGCGCGAATACCGGAATTTGCGTCCAATGTACCAAACGATACGGTTTGGTGATGAGGCAGACAACATTGAGATAAAGGAAGAAGTAGATTTCAAACTTCTGCATGAAGAAGGAAGGCAACTGAGCAAGCTGATCATTCATGGAGAGCCTGCCGATGCAAACGAATGGGAATCCTATTCGGGCGAATATCTTTACAACGACGAAATACTGGAATCCTGCTATAAACAAGTGGATTTTGGAAATAAAAAAACAATTTATACGGCAAAATGGATCGGGAAGAAAAAGATTTTTCAGTAGACCAGCCTGTTCCTCCGGCATGTGGAGATAATCCCACGCCGACAGAAGCTTCCAACAGTAAAAAAATGGAAGAGAAACGAAAGGAACGCATTAAGCAGGAAAAAGCGGCTGACGGAGCACGATTTGTCGTCAGCGGGGCAAAGATCCAATGCACGATGTGCACCAATCCGATTGGAACCCTCATCGTAACAGACCTCAATCCAACCATTCAAAACAAACCGATGGCAACAAAAAATGACAAACAAAAGATCAACCTGATGTTTACAGGTACCTGTTCAAAAAGTCCCAATGCCGCAGTGCCTTGCGTGGCGTTGATCCAGCCGACCGACTGGAAGGATACAGGTACCTTTAAAGTGAACGGGAACGAACCCCTGCTTTTTAAAAGCACCATCAAATGCGTCTATGGGGGCACCGACATCACCTTTAAAAATTGCGGTCAGTAAAACAGAACCAGAAAATCAATATGAAAACCTTAACTTTTTAAGATATGGCATTTGGATACGATGCACCGACAAACTGGCCCGAAGAAGAAAAGGATGAGTTTGTAAACATTACTATCAGCGTTTTCTTTGACGGGACCAACAATAACAAATATAATACAGAAGCAAGGCTGGAATATAAAAATAAGGTAGATGGAAAACCATTCGATCATGTGAAAGCCGGATATTATGAAGCATCCGCGGATATAAAAGAGAATAAAGACAGCTATTCAAATGATTTTAGCAATGTTGCTCGGCTATATAAATACTATGAGGAAAATGATAGTGATTTAACAGATCTTAGGGGAAGCATATATGTGGAAGGTATTGGAACTGAAACCTATGAGGAAGATCATGTTATAAGGGGAGCGGCTTTCGGTGCAGGTAGTACCGGTATTCTGGCAAAAGTTGAAGAGGGAATAGAAGAATCAATTACACTGATTGAAAAACTTGTAAAAAATAAAAAAATCATTAAAAATTTAACCTTCGATGTTTTCGGGTTCAGCCGTGGTGCTGCAGCAGCACGAAATTTTATTTGGGAGATAACAAAGGAAGGGTGCCCTGCCTATACGAGTAATCATCATATGTCATATAATGTAAAAATGCCTGCAATACCCGATCATGGTCCTATTGGGCTGTTTTTAGAGAAAAAAGACATTTTATTAGATAATTTTCGGGTTCGCTTTGTCGGATTGTTTGATACCGTATCTTCCTATTTGTTGATTAAATCACTGGATATAAATGAATTACATTTGGATGCTGTTAAAAAAGCAGATCATGTTTTGCATCTGACAGCGGAGGATGAACATCGGGTCAATTTTCCGTTGATAAAACTGGGATGTGCGGGAGGAAGGAAAAAAGAATTTGAACTTCCCGGAGTGCATAGTGATATTGGTGGAGGATACAATGATAACCGGTCTGAGAAGGTTACGATTTTGATGGATAATGGACCTGTTGAGAAATTTATGAAAGAACGGGACAGGCTATATTGGGATGGCTGGTACAGGCATGATGAGAATCTGATACCCATCAAAGAATTAGATCCGGTACAAAAATTTTGGCAGAGTGCCTGGTATGGCAATTGTAAAAAATATGAATTGAAACTGTTTCGGGAGAATGTCAGCAATAATTACAGCTTTATACCCCTGCAAATAATGTGTGATTATGCAATGGAAAATTATATCCGGATGAAATTTAAAAAAACGGATTTACAAGATGATTTTCAAATCCCTGAAGATCTTTTAAAAATAAAGGATATTCTTCATGATTATGTGTTTAATGAAGGGAGGAAAATCAAGAATTGTTCCATTGATGAATTGAACTACAGAATTAAACTTGCAAAAGGATTAAAAGAAGGATTCAATTTTAAACCGGATGAGCCTGTTCAGGATAATCTGAATTCAGTCTTATATGAAAGGGATAACAGGCACTTGTATGGTGAACGATCTGATAAAAAAGAAGAAAATAAAAAAGAGCAGATATCGTATGATCCAAAGGATTATCCGGATAATCCGGACGTAAAGCAGGCACTGGAAGATTTTCATTTATTACGAAAAATCCGGTATAAGTATTTACATTGGTCTGCAAATTTCAAAGAAGTCGGAATGGCTCCCAGAAGGGTCAATGGTAAAAGAAAAAGACAATATTATCCAAAATCATAACGAATGGAAAAAATAGTAATTATTATTGGTGTCTTGCTGGTAGCAGGTTTTTTTTCATGCAAAAACAGAAACAATATGAAAAAATATAAATGGGCAGCTGGGATATGTGCCCCAAGAGAATATCCTGTAAGAGTATATCAGGGAGATTTTTACAGTGATGATTTCTGGGCGTCAATTCCAAACGGGGGCATTATGGAAACAGGATGGGGGAAAAGCAGTATGGAAATGGGAAAGTCAACCATAATCCCCAAAAGGTTTAAAATTACCTGGCTTTCTTTTGTGGAGAATAAGTTTTATACCGGGGAGGGGCAATTACCTTTTGAACGCATAGAGGCGTTGTTTAAGGAAGGATTTTATGATGATTATACCAAAGAGAAAATGACGTATAACAGTATTTCTGTTGGAATGGCTCCAGGAGGATGTATTGTGGTATGGATGATAGGAGTACACAAAGCAGTTGAGATTGGCAGGTACCAGGCTGAAGAAACAGACGTGGAGTGGGATTTATTCCTTCCAACAGGAATAAAAGACCGGAATGTGTATGTCGCCAATGTATTGTCAAGAAGGCCAAAGACTCTGGAGATAATGAAAGAAGGCCGGATTGATTACAAGATATGGGATACCTATCGTAAGAAATATAATTGGCGTCTGAAGGTCATATTGCCGGAAAGAAGCAGGATAGAAATTTTTTATTTATGGATGTATAACGGGGAGTACGAGCAATTATTTGATAAGAAACTGGAGGAAAATACATTCTCAAAGAAAGCGGTTCCAAGAACCATTGCAATTCATTGGTATGACAAAGAGGGTAAAAAATATGGAACAGAATATGATTTCAATGAGCAAGAAGTCATAAAAGCTTACAAAGAAATCTACAGAGACGACCCGGATCAGGAATGTGAACTGGTGATCGAGGCAGATAACAAAAATCTGAAAAGCATGTCTGTCTACCTTAGAAGTAAAACCGAAGAGATCGAATTAAGAGGTTCGAGATCGTATGGGAGTTATACTATGAGACAACGAAATAAAGATTAAATTCTCTGACAAAGCTATATATTTTGCAATGATGAAGCGGCCCGGGGATTACGTTTGATTGTAAAAATTATTCGTTTTCAATCAGCTTAGTGCTGTGCCACTGACAATAATGGATCAATCGTTATTTCTGGGGAGTTTAAAAATAAATTGTTTGGAGGAACAAGAGAAGTTACTTGAACAAAGAGCAGAGCTTATAGGGCAAGGAGTAGATTGGAGTTTGAGAAAGCGGACAATACCCTGGTTCGTATATTCTGTAATTCTGAAAATTCTGCTTCAGACAAAATTGGTGCGCTATGAAATGTTGAGTAGTGTCGTCTAAATTAACGCTGACAGGTCTTTGGACGCTGTCAGGTTGGTATCACTAAAATTAAATATCTCCGTATCTCTTTTTCTTCCAATCATTGGCTGGAAAGTGAATATGGGAAGTTTGATTTATCGGTGCCCCTTTTACGGTTTGGCTTATTGTCCAATTCAAAAAACAAGGTGCCTCCTTTTAAAATGTCCTCGTGTAAAATCCAGTTATTTGAATACCGGTCTCCGTTTAATTCAACTTTCTCTATGTATCTGTTCTGATCATCATTTTCACTGGTCTCAATAGTGAATTTCTTGCCGTTATCGAGCGATAACGTTATTTTTTGAAATATAGGAGATCCAAAAACGTATTGTGATTGTCCGGGTGTGACAGGATAGAAGCCCATGGCGCTAAACAGGTACCACGCCGAAAGTTGGCCGTTGTTCTCTTCACCACAGTAACCGTCCGGAGTTGGTTTATAGAGTTTGTTCATGATGTCCCTGACCCACTGCTGACATTTCCATGGTTGACTGGTATAGTTATACAAATAGGTCATATGATGTGTGGGAGGGAGTCCGTGTGCATATTGCCCCATGTCAGTCAATACCATCTCGGTCATCTCATTAATTACTTTTCCATAAGAGCCTACCTTAAATTCAGGCGGGCGAATGAAAACTGAGTCAAGCTTCTCAATGAATTTCTTGTCTCCACCCATCAGGTCGATCAATCCCTGTACATCATGATATACCGACCAGGTATAATGCCAGGCATTTCCTTTCGAAAACGGGCCTCCCCATTCAATAGGATCAAAAGAAGGAAGCCATTGCCGGTCTTTTTGCCTGCCCCGCATAAAATTCACAGAAGCATCAAAGACATTTTTATAATTATGCGCTTTTTTTCTGAATATATCAATATCATCCAGCTGATTCAGATTCATTGCCATTTGCAGTATACAAAAATCGTCATAGCAATATTCCAGTGTTTTGGCAGATGCTTCAGTATAATCGGGAAATGGAATGAAGCCAAGATCGTTATATGCTTTTAGACCATCCCTGCCCGGAGCATATCTGGGGGGTTCGACAAATGCATCTTTTTTCATGGCCTGATAGGCAAGGTCGACGTCAAAGTCACGAATACCTTTAATATAGGCATCCGTGAATATGGATGCAGCATGCGTACCAATCATATAATCCCGATATCCGGGAGAAGGCCAGGCAGGAAGCCATCCGCTTTCCTTATAGGTGTTCAGGAGCCCCTGTATTATCTGAGATTCCATTTCGGGGAACATAAGGGTATAGAAGGGATACAATGCCCTGAAGCCACTTGATATACCATGATCCGTAAACATATAACCGGGGCGTATCTGGCCATCAAATGGACTGTAATGAATGATTTCTTCCTGATCATCAAATTCATAAAACATGCGTGGATATAAGAGCATCCGGTAAAAGGATGTGTAGAATAGTTGTTTTTGATCAGCAGTACCTCCGTCAACCAGTATTTTGTTTAATTCAGAATTCCACGCATGATTGGCCTTGAGTTTTATCTGATCAAATGAAAATTTTGATAGTTCCCGGTTCATGTTGATTATGGCCTGAGGGATACTGATGAATGAGGTTGCTACTTTCATGGTTATTTCCTCATTCCTGTAGGTATTAAAACGTATAGCTACACCGATATGGTCACCTTTTATTTCTCTGGTAAGGGAACGGATGGTGTCATTGTTCCATGAAGTGTAATTGAGGAATTCTTTGTCAAATTCTGCGACAAAATAGGTGGCGAAATCCTTCGGAGTGCTTCCGCTGTTGTTTTTACAGAACCCAATTATCCTTCGTTGCTGTGGAATGATACGCAGATATCCGCCTCCGGGCATTGCATCAAAAACAATATATGAGGCATTCGATTCAGGAAAGGTAAATTTGAATATGCTCCCGCGTTCTGTTGGAGACATTTCAACATTGATTTTTTTCTTATGTAAATAAACCTGGTAATAATAAGGAGTAGAGATCTCTTCCGTATGATAGAAAGGTGTTGCTCTGTTGTCCCCCTGTATTGTGAGTTCACCTACTTCAGGCATAATGGAGAATGATCCGTAATCTCCGGTCCATGGACTTGACTGATGTGTACATCTGAATCCCTGGATGGTTTTTGCATTATATGTATAGATCCATGGATCATTGTCCTTACCGGTTTGAGGAGTCCAGGCATTCATGCCCCAGGGCATACTTACTGCAGGATATACATTGCCATTTGAAAGTTCGCGGCTAGACTGCGTGCCGATTAATGGGTTGACAAACTTCAGAAGATTGGCGTTGTCATCCTGCAAAGATGAAAGGTCCTTGAACTGACAACCGGATAATACAATAAAAGACAGAAAAATATAATT